>JAJRSQ010000176.1 GCA_024278725.1 Chloroflexota bacterium | reverse complement strand
GCAATCATGCTCACATCCACAAAATCGGGGGGGACAATTTGCCCGAAACGGATGTTGAAGCCGTGCCCGAACATCAGCATATTCCCCGGTTGCAGATTGTCTTTGATGGATTCTTCATAAATGGCGCGCTGTTTGGTGTCGGGGGCGAGAATCATGATGATGTCCGCTTCGGCGGCGGCGTCTGCCACCGATTTCACCGCCAGCCCGTCGGCTTCGGCTTTGGCGCGGCTTTTGCTCCCCTCGTGCAGACCCACGCGCACATCGAACCCGCTATCGCGCAGGTTTTGGGCGTGTGCGTGCCCCTGACTCCCGTAGCCAATTACCGCGATTTTCTTGCCCTGCAACAACGACATATCTGCATCTTTGTCATAATAAATGTTTGCCATTGGTTTTTTCTCCTTTTGATGTGGCAATTATAAAAAGTTGTCAGTATTCGGTTTTCAGCTATCAGCTATCAGCTATCAGTTATCCTGCTGAAAACAAAAAACTGATAACCGATGACCGATAACCAAAAATTGACAACTAAATACTTCCATTTCCGTTGGCGGCATATTTGGCGTAGTTGGCGGTGTCGCGCGGCGTCACCACCCCGCGCGTCATCGCCAGTGCGCCGGTGCGCGCCATCTCAATAATACCAAACGGGCGCAGTAAATCCGCCATCGATTTGATTTTCCCGCTGTCGCCGGTGATTTCCACGATGAGCGACTCGGTGGCGACGTCCACAATTCGGGCGCGATAAATGTCGGCGATGTTCATGATTTCGGCGCGTTTGGTCGCATCTGCCCGCACTTTGATGAGCGCGGTTTCGCGCACCACCTTCGGCTGTTCAGTGACGTCATCCACGTCAATCACGTTGATGAGCTTGAGCAGATTCTCGCGCACCACGTTTCGGCGCAACTTCTCTTCCTCATCGGTGACGATGGTCATCCGTGAAATGCCGGGCGTTTCGCTGTGCCCCACTGCCAAACTTTCGATGTTGAAATTTCGGCGACGGAACAGGCTGGCGACGCGGTTCAGCACGCCGGGTTTATCTTCCACCAAAGCGATTAATGTCTGTTTCATAAAAAAATCTCCTTTTTGCAATTCAGCGTTTCGTTGCCGCTTATTTTGCCGGGCGACGAATCATCTGGTGCAGGTCTGCGCCGGCGGGAACCATCGGATACACCATATCGTGCTGTTCCACCACAAATTCAATCAGGGTGGGACCGTTGTGTTTGCGCGCTTCCTCAAGGGCGGCGAAGGTGTCATCCCGATTGGTGACCCGCATCCCCTGCACACCGTATGCCTCCGCCAGTTTTATATAATCCGGGCTGAGGATGGGCGTTTCGGCGTAGCGTTCATCGTAAAAGAGTTGCTGCCACTGCCGCACCATCCCCAGATAGCCGTTATTGAGGATGCAAATATTGATGTTGCTGTTTTCCTGCACGGCGGTCATCAATTCCATCAATGTCATCTGGATGGAACCATCACCCACAATCACCCAGACTTCCCGCTCCTGCGGCGTGCCGAAACGCGCTCCGATGGCGGCGGGCAAACTGAAGCCCATCGTGCCCAACCCGCCGGAGGTGACCAGCGTGTGCGGTTTTTCATGCTTGAAGTATTGCGCCTCCAGCATTTGGTGCTGCCCCACATCACTGACCACCACCGGATTGTTGTCTTTCGAGAAGCGCCAAACATCAAAAATTGCCTGCGCCGCGCGGAAAATGCCATCATCGGTATTGATGATGTCCCGCTGGCTGCTGTCTTCCTGCCATTCGCGGATTGCGCCCAGCCACTCGGCGCGGTCAATCGCTTCCACATCGCCGTTGAATTGTTCCAGCACCACTTTCAAATCGGCATTGATGGCGACATCCACCCGCACATTTTTGTTGAGTTCCGACGCATCAATATCAATGTGAATCTTTTTGGAGTTGGGGGAATAGGTTGCCAGTTTGCCGGTGACGCGGTCATCGAAGCGCATCCCGAATGCCAGCAGCAGGTCGGCTTCCTGAATGGCGTGGTTGGCAGCGGCTTCGCCATGCATGCCCATCATCCCCATATTGAGCGGATGGCTGGCGGGAATGCCGCCCAGCCCCAGCAGAGTGCAGGTGATGGGAATGTTCCCTTTTTCCGCCATTTCCAACACCTGACGGGTCGCGCCGGAAAGCAAAATTCCGCGCCCCGCCAGAATGACGGGCTTCTTCGCGGCGTTGATGAGCGCCAGCGCGCGAGCAACCTGTTCATCGGTGGCACGTTCGGCGGGATGGTAGCCCGGCAAATCAATCGGTTCTTCGGGGTACACGAATTCGCATTTGGCGTTCTGCACATCTTTGGGGATGTCAATCAGCACCGGACCGGGGCGTCCCGTGCGGGCGATGTAAAACGCTTCTTTGATGGTGTATGCCAACTCTTTCACGTCAGTGACCAGATAGTTGTGTTTGGTGACGGGCAACGTTACGCCGGTGACATCGGTTTCCTGAAACGCATCGCCGCCGATGGCGCTCGTGCCCACCTGCCCCGTGATGCACACAATGGGGGATGAATCCATTTTCGCGGTGGCAATGCCGGTGACCATATTGGTCGCTCCGGGACCGGAGGTTGCCATCGCCACGCCGACTTTGCCGGTCACGCGCGCGTAGCCGTCGGCGGCATGGGTTGCGCCCTGCTCATGCCGGGTCAGCACGTGATGAATTTGAGGGTAAAAGTTGAGCGCATCGTAAATGGGTAGATTCGCGCCGCCCGGATACCCGAACATCACCTCCACCCCTTCCCGAACCAAACATTCCAACACAATTTCCGCACCGGTTTTCATTTCCGCCATCTGAGCCTCCTTCAAAATAATAGCCCGACCATCTTTCCATCGGTCGGGCATCGTTGCCGAAAATTATCAACAAAAAAACGCCCCCCGTATTGGGAGGCGTTTGCAAACCACAATTACATCCTGTATCTCACCGATACTTTGGCAAGCGCAAACGCCTCCTTATGGCTAATAAGGAGGACGCTGCTAATAATAAGTACCAAGCTAAAAATGAATGTCATATACGTGCCGGAACCTTTACACAAGATAATGCGAAGATATTAGCACGATGCCCGCCCACTGTCAAGTAAATTTCAGGTAAAACCGGGGAATTCGCCACGGCAAAATTCAACCGCACAACACAACACATCGAAAATTGTAGTGAATGCACAAAATTTGTCGGTGGCGCGGGGGACAATTGTCAGTTGGAATGGGTCGAAATTCTGGTATAATAGATGAGATAGGGATAGATAGAGAGAGGGAGAGCGGAAATCATTCGCTCATTCTTTGAACCATATTGCGACACAATACCTGAGACCTGAAACTTGAAACTTGAAACTTGAAACATTATCCCGGAGAAAAAAATGACCCACTTTTGCGATATTGAACACAGAGCGGCGAAAGAAGTCGTGCCCGGCATCAACATCCGCACCTTCTGGGGCGAAAAGATGATGCTGATATCGGTGAAGCTGGACGCCAACACAACCCTGCCGAGCCACAGTCACCCCCATGAGCAAGCCGGCACGGTCATGTCCGGGATGCTGGAACTGACCATCGCCGGGGAAACCCGCCAACTGCACCCCGGCGACGCCTACATCATCCCCGGCGGGGTGGAACACAGCGCTCGCACCGGCGACGCGCCCACCATGCTGACCGAGGTGTTCAGTCCGGTGCGGGAAGATTATAAATACTGACCCCGTTAGCATGAAGGGTGGTTCACAATGAAAAAGACAAATTTGACATGGAAAGTATTTTGGCAGAATGTCGCCATTTATGCACTGACGCTGATAATATTAATGGCGGTTGTGCGTCGTTTGCCGGAATTGCTTATTCCGATGTGGCTGGTGGCGCTGGGTGGAATCGGGGTGCTGGCGTTTCAGGCGAACCGGTTGGCGGCAATGGAAGCGGATGTCAGCGTGACCGGCAAGATGAAATCGAAGTT
>JAJRSQ010000175.1 GCA_024278725.1 Chloroflexota bacterium | reverse complement strand
CGCTTTCAGCGCGGATTTGCTCGGCTTTTTCGTACCGACCATGCACCATCCCCTTTTCGGCGGGTGGGTAGCGCGCACGGGCATCGCCAATTTCGACAAAGGGCAACACATTTTCGTCGGCTATACCCTGCCGCTGCTGGCGGCAATCGGGTTGTGGCGGATGCGGCATCGCCGCGCCGCATGGTTCTGGGCGTTTGCCGCCCTCTTTTTCGCGCTCACCACCCTGGGACCGAATATCACCGTCAACGGGTACGCCACCGGCATCCCCGGACCCTTCGTCATTTTTCAGCACCTGCCGATTTTCAAAGGCAATCGCTACCCCAGCCGGTACAGCGTCATGCTGATGCTCTCGCTCGCGCCGTTGGCAGCGGCGGGCATTTCAAAATTCAAAATTCAAAATTCAAAATTCAATCTTGCATCCCATACTTCATTTTTCATTTTGCTTTTTGCTTTTTGCATTTTCGAACATCTCTCCATCCCCCTGCCGCAATCCGATATGCGCGTGCCGGCGGCATACCAGACCATCGCCGCCGACCCCGACGATTTCACCGTGCTCGATATTCCTTTCGCGTGGCGAAACGGCTTCCGCATCACCGGAGCGTACACCACCGGCTTCATGTTCGGGCAATTTTATCAGACCGTCCACCAAAAACCGATGTTGCAGGGGAACACCAGCCGCAACCCGGAATTGAAATTTCAGTATTTCACCGACGCGCCCATCCTCAGCAGTCTGCGCGCGCTGGAAACGGGACACGACCTGCCGCCGGAACAATGGGACGCCGACCGCGCCATCGCCGGGGATGTGCTGCGCTTTTTCGGGGTGAAATATATTGTGGTGCGCCCCGAAACGCCGGGTTATCTGAACAACCCGCAGGCGACCATCCCGTATATCGAAAGCGTCCTGCCGGTGGAAAAACTGAGCGAATCGCCCGACCTGATTCTGTATCGCGTCAATCTGCCCCCTCTGCCCGCCGAGGTGGATTTGCTCCATTCGCCGCTGAGCAATCTTTACTTTGCCGAAGGCTGGGGTATCATCCCCACCCACACGCCCGTTGCCCAGCGCAAAACCGCGCGGTTGATGGTTCCGCTGGATGGCAAAGCGAAAGTATTGCGCTTCACTACCCAACAGATGAATCCATCAAACCGTATTTGGATAGAAATCAATGGACAGAGATTACCCCCTCCCGCCGCCTGCGGCGACTCCCTCCCCCTCACAGGAGGGGGAGGGTTGGGAAGGGGGTGCATCACCATCCCCGCCGAAGCCATCCGCGCGGGAATGAACGACATCACCCTGCATTTTGATGAACTCTCGCCGGTGAAATCGAAGGCATATCCCGCCATCACCATCATCAGCGCGGGCGAAGAAGCGGGCAATCTGGGGCATATTTATGTGAATGGAGTGGATGTGTCGCCCAACCGGCGCGGCTTCAATGTCGCCATCATCACGGAAGACGGCACGCTGCTGGACACCGCCGCCTTCGATACCCACGCCGACCCCGCCGCGAGCCATACGCTGGCAGAATTTCTTTCCGCCGCGCCGGACGACGCCATCATCGCCATCGCGGTGAAAGATGAAGCCAGCATGCAATTGACGCAGGAAGGGGTTGACGCGCTGCGCGCCATCGGCGGAACGGTGGATTTACGCGGGCAGTTCCGGGCAAGTTACGCGCTGGCAACCGAAAAACGATGGCAGGCGGAAAATATCCCCGCCGTGGAAATTTTTGACCCGCTGAACCCTGCCATTATTGCCGGGGATGGGCTGGGCATCACCGAGCCGCATATCGCGGCGATATTCGAGCGGCTGGAAATTGTGAATGGGGAATAAAATTGTCAATGGCTAACGTTCAATCGTCAATTCTCCGTTGACCATTGAAAATTGACTATTAGCCATTGACAATTTGAAAGGAATTTTTATGGCAAAAGGAGACGACATTCAGGGGCGACTGATTGATTTTGCCGTACGCATCATCAACCTCTCCGCCAATTTACCACACACACAAGCCGGCAAACATATCGGCGGGCAACTGCTCCGCAGTGGAACATCACCCGCCGCAAATTACGCCGAAGCACGTGGGGCTGAAAGTCCCAAAGATTTTGTCCACAAATTGAAAATCACGCTCAAAGAGTTAAACGAAACCCAGGTGTGGTTAAAAATTATCACACAAAGTCATTTACTGCCCGAAACACGACTGGCTGAAATCACCACTGAATGTCAAGAGCTTTCTCGCATCGTCAACGCCAGTATCAAAACCACATTAAAGCGGATCCGTCATTGACAATTGACCATTATCGATTAACCATTAACCATCGACCATTTTTATGAAACCTATTCACCATTCAAAATTCACCCTTATCATCCTGTGGATGATGATTCTCGCCTTCGCCCTCTACTTCTCCGCTTACACCATCCGGCGACACGAAACGCTCCATTCCTATACCGCCGACCTCTCGCTCATTGACCAGGCGATGTGGAACACCCTGCACGGGCGCTTCATGGAAGCCACATGGGGCGACCACCAACAGCCCCGCACCGCTGAACACCTTGAGCCGATTCTCATCCCGCTGGCGGCGCTCTTTTGGCTGTGGGACGACGTGCGCATCTTGCTCATCGCGCAAGCCTTCGTACTCGCCATCGGCGCGTTGCCCGTCTTTTGGCTGGCGAAACGAGAATTATCCACTCAGAATTCGCTATGCGCAACTCGCTATTCGCTGATTTTCCCCGCGCTTTATCTGCTTGCGCCACCGTTGCAAGCCGCCGCCGTCGCCGATTTTCACGCCGACCCATTTGTGGTTGCGCCATTTCTCTTCGCCTTTTGGTACGCCACCGAAAAACGGTGGGGCCGGATGTGGTTTTGGGCGATCATCATAATGCTGGTCAAAGAAAATATGCCCACGCTGGCGGTCATGCTCGGGTTATTTATAATAATTCAAAATTCACCATTCACCATTCAAAATTCACGCCTCACGTTCCATGTTTCGCGCAAACCGGCTTTCACACACGGCATATTTTTAAGCATCGCCGGCATCACCTGGTTTGCCGTTGCCACTTTTGCAATTGTCGCGCCATTGGCAAAAAGCTACTTTGCCACCGATACCCCCATCTATCTCGCCAACCGATTCTCCCCCGATCCGCTCGACTGGCTGCCCCTGTTGCGCGACCCCGCTCGCGGACGATATCTGCCCGGATTACTCGCCACCACCGGCGGGCTGGCGCTCTTCGCCCCGCAATATCTGCTGTTGGGATTGCCCATCTTCATTGCCAACACCTTCAGTAATTTTGCCGGACAATATTCCGGCGAACAGCACTATTCCGCCCCCCTCGTCGCCGCGCTGATGATTGCGGCAGTTTACGGCACAAAAAACGCGATTCGTCTTGCGCGTTCCGTCTTGCGCCGTTCACAATTCAAAATTCACTGTTCACAATTCGCTATTCTGCTCATCGCCTTCACCATCGCCCTGTTTTACCACACCCAAATGGGCTGGACTCCCTTCTCTCGCCGCACCGAAACGTATACCGTCACCGCCCACACCCGCCTGCTGCCGCGTTTCACCGCCCAAATCCCCGCCGATGCGCCCGTCTCCGCCAGCGCCGCCGTCCACCCGCATCTGGCGCACCGACCCATCGCCTACACTTTTCCCACTGTGCAAAACGCCGGGTTTGTGCTGGTGGATGTCACCGATGTGCCGGGCGCGCATCCCAACGATGTGCGGACGCAATTAATGTCGATGCTGGAATCGGGCAAATGGCGGTTGCTCGATGCCGCCGACGGCTTCATCCTGCTGCAAAAATCGCCGGTGGATGTCCCCCAATCGCTCCCCGACGCTTTCTTCAGTTTTGCCCGCGCCAAGAATCCCGCGCCGCAATATCCGTTAAATATTAGCTTCGATAATCGAATTGAATTACTGGGCTACGATATTTTGGATGCCCCTTTTGAACGCCAAACCCGGGCGCGGCTCTATTGGCAAGCGACTCAATTACCCCTGCCCGCCGATTTAAGGTTGTGGGTGCAGTTTTATGACGATGACGGTCAGCCGTTGAACGACCCGATTTTGCAACCCGTCATCGAAGCCGTTTGGCTCCCCCCCCAAAAATGGCGCGCGGGCGAAACGGTCAGCGCCACCACCTTGCCCGCCAATTTTGGGGATGATTTCCATTTGGCGGTGGCGGTGGTTTTGGGCGACAATCCAAGCGTGCGACTCCCCCTTTCAACGGGCGGCAATTGGGCGACCATCGCCTCATTTCGGCGCGATAATTGGGCATTGCAGATTTTACCCCCCACCCTGCCCCTTTCGCCATTAAAGAACATCAACCTTGAATTTGAAGGTGGTTTGCAATTAACCGGCGCGCGTTTGCCGCCATCGCCCCACCCCGCCGCCAAACCGCTGACCATCGTGCTGCGCTGGAAGCCGGCTGCGCCCCTGCCCGTCAATTACACCGTTTTTGTGCATCTGGTGGATGCCGCCGGAAATACTGTCGCCCAACATGATGGACAACCGCGCTGGCTGTTTGAAAATCTCGCGACGCGCTGGCAAGTTGGGCAATCGGTGTTGGACGCGCACAGCATCGTCGCGCCCCTGCCGCCGGGAAATTATCGGGTGCGGGTGGGGTTGTACGATTGGCAAACGCTGGCCCGCCTGCCACTGACGGACGGCGCCGATTCGGTTGAACTGGGGACAATTAAAATCGACCCGGATGACACCGATTAAGTGTCTATCCGTAAAATACTTGTGGCACTCATTGTCAAACAACAAGCCGATGAAGTTGTAGTTGCTCCCCCCTTAATCCCCCCTCCCCGGCGTAATTAATTTACGGATAGACACCAAGGTATTGACAGCAGGGCCGTTTGGGCGTATAATAGGGTTGCAAATACAGGAACGATGTTGCATAATACGCAACACAGGAATCGATACCTCATGGCTGACCAAACGCAATTGCCCGCCGGCATCCAGTCTGTCCAACGCGCCATCGCTGTTTTGCGCTGTTTTGCCAAAACCGATTCGGAATTGGGCGTAATTGCCATCAGCCGGGAGTTGGGGCTGCACAAAAGCACAGTGTCCCGGCTACTGTCAACGCTACAGTACGAGGGCTTCGTTACGCAAAACCCCGAAACCGGCAAGTACCGCCTGGGGCTGGAACTGGTGACGCTGGGCGGCATTGTGCTGGAGCGCATCGACCTGCAAAAACTGGTCCAATCGCATCTGCCGGCTCTGGCCGAGAGTACCCGCGAAACGGTCAATGTGGCCGTGTTGGCCGGCAGCGAATGTATGAACATTGCCGGCGCGCCCAGCCCCCGCCCCATTCAATATGTGGGCCGCATCGGCCGCCGCACCCCCGTCCATTGCACTGCCGCCGGCAAAATACTGCTGGCCTATATGCCCTCCGAACAACGGCGGCCCTTCCTCAACAAGCCGCTCCTCCGCTTCACCCCGCATACAATTATCAACCCGCAACGTATTGAAACCATATTGACCGACATTCTGCGG
>JAJRSQ010000174.1 GCA_024278725.1 Chloroflexota bacterium | reverse complement strand
CCCCGTTACGGGGTATAATCGCGCAGAATTGAGCCGCCGATGAATTCCCGCAAAATGGAATTATCGGGAATGATGTCCGTGCTTTTGAGCGTTTCAAACCACTGCAAAAATGAGAGCAACCGTTTCGCCTCTCGATGCGCCGGTTTGCCCGGTTCCACCTGCAACAGCAACGGCTCCGCCAGCGGTTTCAGCACCAGCAGCTCATACAGCAGCGCCGAATTGAACAGCACGTTGGCATTCTCCTGAAACGGGAAAATCCACGTATGCTCGCCGCGCCGAACTTTGGGCCAGCGCAGAATCGTATCGGTGGCGGTATAGCCCCGATAGGTCGCGTCGCGCACGATGCGCCGCAGCAAACGGGTATCGGTGGTGGGAACCCGGTTGTGATTGTCCAAATTCAATTGCGTCAGCGCCGACACATACACCCGGAAAATCTGCGCCGGGGGCAGTTGCGACACCAGCGCCGGGTTCAACCCGTGAATCCCCTCCACAATGAAAACATATTCATCGCTCACCGACAGCGTTTCGCCCCATTCGCGCATGCCGGTGATGAAGTTGTATTTGGGCATGGTCACTTCCTGCCCGTTGATTAATTTCAGCATCACCGAATTGAACAAATCCAAATCCAGCGAATGGATGGACTCGTAATCATAATCCCCGTCTTCATCCCGCGGCGTTTCGTCGCGGTTGACGATGAAATCATCCAGCCCGATGGTCATCGGTCGCAACCCCTGCGAGCGCAGTTGAATTGCCAGCCGCTTGGAGAATGTAGTCTTGCCCGACGACGACGGTCCGGCAATCGTCACCAGCAGAATCCCGCCCACACTGGCAATCAACGTGGCAACCTGCGCGATGCGCTGTTCATGCAACGCCTCCGAAACCAGAATCAGCTCGCGGATTTTCTCGGAATTGGCAATGGCGTTGAGCTTGCCCACATCATACACATCCAGCTTTTCCATCCAATCGCGCGTTTCATTGAAAACCGAAACCAGCTTCGGATATTCCACCGGCGGGCGTAAGCGGTCGAAAGATTTTGAGCGGGGATATTGCAGAATGTACCCGTCGCCATATCGTGCCACATCAAATTGGGTCAAATACCCGGTAGAGGGAACCATATAGCCCTGCATATAATCTTTCGTGTCATTCAGGGTGTACAGCGTCAGATAATCTTTGCGGCGAGTTTCCATCAGCCGGACTTTATCATCCCACCCCTTCGCCTGAAAATAGGCTATCGCCTCCGGCACGGGAACCCGTTCTTTTTTGATGGAAATATCCGCTTCCACCATCGCCTGCATCCGAGCGCGCAACCGGGCTAAATCGTCATCGGTGAGGGGGGCATGGCGGCTGATTTCAAAATAAAATGCGCCGAAATTCAACCCGTAATCCACCACAATCTGAAGGTCGGGGAACAACTCTTCGGTGGCGGCAACCAGCAGCAGCGAGAGCGAACGCCGGTAGATGCGCAATCCGTCGCTCTCCGCCAGCGTGATGGGCGTCACGTTCAAATCGGTGTAAACGTGGTAGGTCAGCTCGCGCATCTGATTGTTCACCATACACGCGATGATGGGAGGCGAATTTTCGGGGAATGCCGCCGTCGTGAAATCTTCCACCGTTGCCCCGATGGGACCCTCAAAGACGCGCCCGTCGGGGAAGGTGACATGGGTGGTGGTGCGCGGACTGGTCTGAGTGATGTTGACCGAGGCAAGGTGTCGAGAATGTAATAACCGTGGTGACATATTGTGCTCCTTTGTTCTCTCTGTGCAGTATTTCATTATATCACGGGCGCGGTGATTTTAAAAGGGAGCAGCGGCTCGCCGCGGTTGTTGCAAAGTAAATTTTAAGGTTGCCGGTTTTCATGATTTCACGCCGCAGGGGCGATTTGCGAGCCGCTCTTACGCACTTTCTTCCGGTTTTAACGAAAATCGGTGGCGTTGTAGTAGGGGCACGCTGCAGCGTGCCCCTACATTTCCTGCGCAAAGTATTGTTTGTCAAGCGACTTTGCAACAGCCCTGGACTCGCCACACGGCTGTTGCAAAGTAAATTTTAAGGTTAATATTTTCCGTGATTTCGTACGGTAGGGGCAACACACAAACCGCCCCTACGGATTTTTCTCCAGCACCCGCCGCAAATACGCGCCGGTGAAACTTTCTTCCATTTGTGAAACTTCCGCCGGTGTCCCGGTGGCGACCACCTGCCCGCCCCCATCGCCCCCTTCGGGACCCAAATCCACAATCCAATCGGCAGTTTTGATGACATCCAGATTATGTTCAATCACAATTACCGTGTTGCCCGCGTCGGTCAGCCGGTGCAGCACGTCGAGCAGTTTTTGAATGTCGGCAAAATGGAGTCCGGTGGTCGGCTCATCCAGAATATAGATGGTGTCGCCGGTGGCAACCCGGCTGAGTTCCTTCGCCAGTTTCACCCGTTGCGCCTCCCCGCCGGAAAGGGTGGTGGCGCTCTGCCCCAACTGAATGTAATCCAGCCCCACATCGTGCAGGGTGGTGAGAATCCGTTTGATGCGCGGAATATCGGCGAAGACCTCCAGCGCGTGCGCCACATCGAGTTGCAGCACGTCGGCGATGCTCAGCCCTTTCCACGTCACTTGCAGGGTTTCGTTGTTGAACCGTTTGCCGCCGCAGACATCGCAGGTGATCCACACGTCGGGCAGAAAGTGCATTTCGATGAGCTTCTGCCCGTAGCCGGAACAGGTTTCGCAGCGTCCGCCTTTCACGTTGAAGCTGAATCGCCCCGGTTTGTAGCCGCGCAATTTCGCTTCCGGCGATTCGGCGAACAGCGCCCGG
Source organism: Chloroflexota bacterium (assembly GCA_024278725.1). GTDB lineage: Bacteria > Chloroflexota > Anaerolineae > 4572-78 > 4572-78 > JANTHQ01. The sequence goes on along the minus strand of JAJRSQ010000174.1, from coordinate 5,560 downwards.
ATGCTGTCCCACACTTTGACGTAAGTGGCGGGATTGCTGCGCGGGGTGCGTCCGATGGGGTCTTGGGTGATGTGGATGACTTTGTTCACCAAATCCAGCCCTTCGATGCGCTCGAATGTGCCGGGGCGAAGCTGGGCGCTGTGCAACGCGCGCGCCAGCGCGGGATAGAGGGTTTCCGTCACCATTGAGCTTTTGCCGCTGCCGGAAACGCCCGTGACGCAGGTGAAATTCCCCAGCGGGAAAGCCACATCCACATTTTTTAAATTGTTGTGCCGCAATCCGAACATTTTTATCCATTTGCCGTTTTGACGGCGTGTGCCGTTGGGCGCGGTGACGCGCAATTTACCCGAAAGATATTTCCCGGTCAGCGATTTTCGGCTTTTTTGGATTTGGGCGGGTGTGCCCTGAAACACGATTTCCCCGCCGCGCACGCCCGCGCCGGGTCCAAAATCCACAATTTGGTCGGCGGAGGCGATGGTCTCTTCATCGTGTTCCACCACGATGACCGTGTTGCCCAAGTCGCGCAAATTGAGGAGCGAATCGAGCAGGCGGCGGTTGTCGCGCTGATGCAACCCGATGGACGGTTCATCCAGAATGTACATCACCCCCACCAGCCCGGAACCGATTTGCGATGCCAGCCGGATACGCTGCCCTTCGCCGCCGGAAAGGGTCGGCGCGGGGCGGTCGAGGGTGAGGTAGTGCAGTCCGACATCGAGCATGAATTTCAACCGGTCGCGGATTTCTTTCAGCACTTCCCCCGCAATTTCGAGCCGGTCGCCCGTGAGGGGACTCACCGGCAACGGCGGGGCGATGGACAACCCCAACGCCTCGGTGGTGATGCCGGTTTTTGCACTGCGCAGCGCCTCCACCCAGTTGAAGGCGTGCCGGATGGACAGGGAAGTGACCTGCACCATATTCAGCCCGCCGACGGTCACGGCGATGGCTTCGGGGCGCAGACGGGTTCCGTCGCAAGTGGGGCAACGTTGCTGGCTGAGGTATTTGCTGTAATAATCGCGCATGCCCTGCGATTGCGTCTCTTTGTAGCGGCGGCGCACTTGGTTGATGACCCCCTCGAAGGGCCAGTTGCCGGTGAAGTTTTCACTTTCGTACCGGAATTTGATGTCCGGATTGCCGTAGAGAATCAAGTCGCGCACGTCCGACGGCAAATCGCGCCACGGGGTGTCGAGGCTGATATTGAAGCGTTGGGCAATCTGAACGGCGATTTGGTAGCCCCAACTGCTCCGTTTTTTCCGCATCTCGCCCCACGGGATGACGCCGCCGTCGTGGATGGATTTATCGGGGATGAAAAAGAGTTCGGGGTCGAATTCCACTTTTTTCCCCAAGCCGTTGCAGTCCATGCACATGCCGAGGGGGGTGTTGAAGCTGAAAAGTTGCGGCGTCAGTTCCGGGAAACTGAGATTGCAGTGCGGGCAGGCGTTGTGTTCCGAAAAGACCAGTTCCTCTTCGTCCACCACATCCACCAGCAACATCCCGTCGCCCCATTTGAGCGCGGTTTCCACCGAATCGGTGAGCCGGGTTTCAAATTCCCGCCCGTCGCCGTTGTGCTGTTCCGGCACAACCAGCCGGTCAACCACCAATTCGATGTCGTGTTTTTTGTTTTTCGCCAGCTTGAAACGCTGGTCGAGGTCGGTGGTCACGCCGTCAACCCGGGCGCGGGTGAAGCCGTCGGTGCGGGCTTGCGCCAGCAGGTCTTCAAAAGTACCTTTGCGCCCGCGGGCAATCGGGGCGAGCACCTGCAACCGTTTTTCGGCGGGGAGGGCGGCAATTTGCGCCACAATCTGCTGCGCCGATTGCGGTTTCACTTCCCGCCCGCAGTTGGGGCAATGGGGCGTACCGGCGCGGGCGAAAAGGACGCGCAGGTAATCGTACACTTCCGTCACCGTGCCGACGGTCGAGCGCGGGTTTTTGCTCACCGCTTTTTGCTCAATGGCGATGGCGGGGCTGAGTCCGCCGATATAATCGACTTTCGGTTTTTCCATCTGCCCCAGAAATTGGCGGGCATACGCGGAGAGCGATTCCACGTACCGCCGCTGCCCTTCGGCGTACAGGGTATCAAACGCCAGCGAGCTTTTGCCGCTCCCCGAAACGCCGGTGAAAACGATGAATTTGTCGCGGGGGATGGTGAGGTCAACATTTTTGAGGTTGTGCTCTTTGGCACCCTTCACGATGATTTTATTCAAAGCCATAGAAACTCTCGGTGTTGCTGAATAAAAACGTGAAACGCCATAGCTTGAATGGGTTTCACGCGCTCCTGCTTTCCATAAACAGAAATTATGTTCTATTTTCCGGTGAGATTTTACCATGTTTGCCCCATCCGGGCAAACGTGTCTGCCGGTATTAAATTCTGCCCGAACGGGCACACCGCGACAGGAAATTTCGCGGCTATTTGACAATCCTCCCCTTCTCCGAGAAAATTACAGGTGAGGCAGGATACCGATGACCGAAGCGGAAATCATTCAGGCAGCGCAAAACGGAAATTTAGCGGCGTTCAACCGGCTGGTGATGTCATATCAGGGGTTGGCGTTCAATGTTGCCGCGCGGGTGATGGGCGATGCCGACGCCGCCGCCGACGCGACGCAGGAAGCGTTCATCAAAGCCTTCCGGGCAATCAAACAATTTCGCGGCGGGTCGTTCAAAAGCTGGTTGATGCGGATTGTCTCCAACACGTGTTATGACCAGTTGCGCTATGAACGCCGCCGCCCCAGCGAGCCGCTGGAACCCGACGACGGCGAATCCGACCACTCCCCCCATTTGCTCGACCCCGCTGCCCCGCCCGAAGAAACCGTGGAGAACCGCGAACTGGGCGATATGCTCCAGTATGCCATCAACCAATTACCGCCGGAACAACGCCTGATTTTGGTGTTGAGCGATGTGGAAGGCTTCAATTATCAGGAAATTTCGGAAGTGACCGATTTGGCGCTCGGCACGGTGAAATCCCGTTTAAGCCGCGCCCGCACCCGCCTCAGGGACATTCTGCGGACACAGGAACTTTTGCCCGCGAAGTATCGTCACTAAAATAGCGAATGACGAATAGCGAATGACGCATGACAGATGATGAAAACACCCGCAACTCAATAATCCCGCAAGCCCGCGAACTGCTTTCGCCGTATATGGACGATGCGGTGACGCCCGCCGAGCGCGCGCTGGTGGAAGATGCGCTGGCGCAATCGGCGGAACTGCGCGCGGAACTAGCCGGTTTGCGCCACACGGTGCAGATGATGCGCGCGCTGCCGCGTGTGCCCGCACCGCGCCCGTTCACCCTTTCCGCCGCTGACGCGGGCATTGCCCCGCCGAAAAAACGCGGCTTTTTCGGGAAGTCGCTCCGGGCAGGGGTGAGCGCCATCGCCGTGCTGGCGGTGGTAGTTGTGGTCGGGGTGACGATTTTCCGGCAATCATTCGGAGGGGGGCAAAATACCACGCAGGTTGCGCTCGCGCCCGCCGCCGAAATGTCGCAAGCGGCGGTCGCCCCCACCGAAGTCCCGCCGGTGGCGGCATTCTCGGCGGCAGAAGCGCCGGAAACGGCGGTAGTTGCAACCCTAGAAACAGAAATGGCTGCGCCCACCGCCCCGCCGGCAGCAGATGCGGCAATCGCCGGGAAAGAACTCGCCCCCGTCGAGCCGCCGGAGAAATCCGCCCCGCAACCGATGGCGCAATCCACCGCGCTCACCGAATCCGCTGCCGGGGCAGCCGTCGCCCTCGATGCCGCGCCGCCGCTCGCGTGCGATATGACGCCCGCCGAAACATTTTTGCCGGTGTGGCAGGATAACCCCGCCCTGCAATCCGCGCTCGGCTGTCCCACCGCCCCCCATCCGCGCCTCGACCCGGCGGCGTACAAAGTGGCAACATCCTTCCAGCCCTTTGAACGGGGCGTGATGATTTGGTCTGACCATGTGGCGTGGTATCCACAGCCCATCATTTACGTGTTGCCGAATGATGGCACGTACCACCGCTTCGATGACACCTTCAACCCGGAAACGGATGCGGCGACGGGCGACGAATCGCCGCCCGACGGGTTGGTTGCGCCGATGTTTGGCTTCGGAAAAGTGTGGCGCATGAACAGCGCGATGCGGGATGCGCTCGGCTGGGCAACCGCGCCGGAGCAGCGCGGCACGGGCGAATTCCAAATGTTCGAGCGCGGCGAAATGCTATCGCTGAGCCAGACCGGGCAAATTTACGCCTTTTTGAGTGACACCGGACAAGTCGAAATTTTCAGCGGCGAGTGACAAATCCGACAGAATGTGATACCATCAAAATATGAAACGAGATGAAGCGCTGACCCGAATTGCATGGCACGAAGTGAAAAAACTGACCCGCGATGAAGCCGTCGCCATCATCCATGCGTTTTTTAAAGAGCCGTTGAAACCCAGTTTGCGCCAAAAATTGAATCTAACCGCCATTATTCAATGGGAAACGCACAGCCCGCCGGAGAATCTTCATCCCGGCAATCCCATTTACCGCCCGGTGCTGGTTGACCGGATGCGGCAGAAATTCATCGGCGCGACGAATGATTATCTGGCGGCGTATCTGCGCGAAAAGATGGGCATGACGGTGGACGCAGTGACGGGCGACCTGCCCGATTTGCTGGCGTGCCCCGTGTGCGGATACAAAACGCTCACCGAGCGCGGCACGTGGCACACGTGCCCGGTCTGCGGGTGGAACAGCGACCCGGTGCAGGAAGCCCGCCCCGACGAATCGGTGGGGGGGAACGCGGTCAGTTTGGCGGCGGCGCGGCAGAATTTCGCGGCATTCGGCGCCATCACCCGCGAGAAGCTGGCGCAGGTGGAACCGGACGGCACGCAAAAATATCCCCGTGAAGGGAGGTGATCCAACCGAAAACCGATGAGGAAAAGATAGCGCCAGGAGCGGGGCAATGCAAAATACAAAATGAAAAGTGATGAATTTTTGTATCTATACAGCTACCGGTGAAACAGCTGTCATTGCGAGCGTAGCGCAGCAATCTCCATGTTTGAATAGTGGGGATTGCTTCAGCCCTACGGGCTTCGCAATGACGTCCCTGTATAGATACGAATTTTTCATTTTACATTGTTCCGCTTGACGAGGAGCAGGTTGTTTGCCGCGAGGCAAACCTAACCGCGACCATCGCGGGAAAATCGAGTAGATCGGCGGATGCCTGCCGGGTGTTTCCCCACCCGACCCTTTTTCCTCCAACAAAATACCCCCACAAAACCGGCGGGCAACCGGCGGGACAAAATCGGGTATTGGGAATTTTCGCAAAACGATAATTTCAATGCAAGGACAAAAAGTAAGAAGCAGGGGATTTCCCTTGCTCCCTCAGGGCTGTTGCAAAGTCGCTTGACAAACAATACTTTGCGCAGGAAATGTAGGGGCACGCTGCAGCGTGCCCCTACAACGCCATCGATTTTCGTTAAAACCGGATGAAAATGCGTAAGAGCGGCTCGCAAATCGCCCCTGCGGCGTGAAATCATGAAAACCGGCAACCTTAAACTTTACTTTGCAACAGCCGTGCTTGCTCCCTGCTTCTTGTTGCCCACTGCAAACAAACGGAGGAAATTATGTG
>JAJRSQ010000011.1 GCA_024278725.1 Chloroflexota bacterium | reverse complement strand
TTTTTCAGCCCCCGGTGGCGCGTGGGCGATGCCATCCGCTACCCCATGCGGCTCGATGTGCCGGCAACGTTGCCCGCCGGGCAATATTGGCTCGACCTGATTTTTTATCGCACCGATACGGGCGAACCGTTCACGGTGGATGAAACGGGGAAAACCACGGTCACGCTGGGGCGGGTGGAGATTATCGACAAATAAAAAAGGCGACACAATTGTGTCACCTTTTTTTGCCGTGTGTGCCGGTACTTAGCGCGATTTTGCCATAGTGCGCAAACAACGTGAGCAGACGACCATTGAACGTTTAATCCCTTTTTCAATGATGGTTGTTTTTTGCAGATTCGGCTTCCATTGGCGTTTCGTGTGCCGGTTACTGTGGCTGACATTCATTCCAAACTGCGGACCTTTTCCACAAATCTGACATTTAGCCATTTTCAACACTCCCTTTCAGCAATACCTACCAACGCATTTGATGCGTATACGATGCACTTTCACAAGGACGTAACGATACCACAAAGACGGAATTTCGCAAAATTCAATATGCCGAAATAACCCGGAACATGGGGAAACGTGGTATCAGTTTTTGATAACTGGCGGCATCCCATGTAAAATACATGAGTTTGATATTTTTTCGACGGAGCGTGGTATTGTTGACGGCAGGACAATTAATAGATGGTAGCCAATTAAAGGGTATGTTTGTGGCGGGGAGCAAGTGGTTGAAAGTCCATATGGCTCACGTCAATGCCTTAAATGTTTTCCCCGTGCCCGATGGTGATACGGGGACGAATATGTTTCTCACCCTGCAATCGGCGGTGAAAAACATTCAAACCCGCGCCGAGCCGCCCGCCGGAGAGGTCGCCGCGTTGGCGTCTCAGGGGGCATTGATGGGCGCGCGCGGGAATTCCGGGGTGATTCTCTCGCAAATTCTGGACGGTTTCGCCGAAGGGCTGGCGGAAAAAGACGCTTTCTCGGTGGCGGATTTTGCGCACGCGCTTCAACTTGCTTCGGTGAAGGCGTACCACGCGGTGACAGACCCGGTGGAAGGCACAATCCTCACCGTCATCAAAGAGAGCGCCCGCGCGGGGCAATCGCTGGTGGCGAGCCGCCCCTCCGCCGGAGAGTTTTTGTCGTCTGTGCTGGATACCGCCCGCCAAACGCTCAGCGCCACCCCCGACCTGCTGCCGGTGCTGAAAGAAGCCGGCGTGGTTGATTCGGGGGGGCAGGGGCTGGTTTATTTTTTGGAAGGGATGTTGCGGCACATCAATAATTTACCCATCGAAGCGGTGGAACTCGACACCGAACCCGCGCCGGCGGAAGCGATGCCCATCTCCCCGGAAGGGCATGAAGAAGGGTGGGGGTACGACGTTCAATTTTTGATTCAGGGTGAAAATCTGGATATTGATGCCATCCGCGATGCGATTGTGGGCATGGGTGAATGTCCGCTGGTGGTGGGCAACCAAAACACCATCAAAGTGCATGTACACGTGCCCGACCCCGGTGTGCCGCTCAGTTACGGGGTGACGCTGGGACATCTGGACGACATTGTGGTTGAAAACATGGAACTGCAATCGCACGAATTTTACGGGGAAAAGGAAAGCGTTGTGGTTGCGCAACCCACTTCCGATACTGCCGTGATTTGCGTTGCTCCCGGTGACGGATTTGCGGCGGTGTTCAAAAGTTTGGGCGCGCATGCCATCATCAGCGGCGGGCAGACGATGAATCCCAGCACGCAGGAATTTCTCACTGCAATTGACCATCTGGGGGTGGAAAATATCATCATTCTGCCCAACAACAGCAATATTATTTTGACGGCTCAGCAAGCCAGCTCCATGGCGGATGAAAATATCCGCGTCATTCCCTCAAAGACCGTGCCGCAGGGCATCGGCGCGCTGATGTCTTTTCAAAACGGCGCGGATGTGGAAGCGAACGTGACGAACATGCACGACGCGCTGGCATACATCCACACCGTGGAAATCACCCACGCCGTGCGCACCACCACCATCAACGATGTTGCCGTGCGGGAAGGGGATATTATCGGTTTAATGGACGGAAAACTGATTGCCACCGGCAACACCGATGCCGAAACGGTACTCGCCGTGTTCGGCACATTGGATTTGGATGAGGTGGATGTGGCGACGTTGTATTACGGGCAATCCGTTTCCAAAGATACCGCCGAAAAACTCGCTAAAACCATCGTAGACACGTATCCGCATTTGGATGTGGAAGTGGTGTCGGGCGGGCAACCGCACTATCAATTTATCATTTCGTTAGAATAAGGTGCAGTGATGAAAACCGTTAAAATACTCACCGATAGTTGTGCCAATCTTTCCCCGGCGGATATTGAGGCGCTGGATATTACCGTGCTTCCGTTGCAGGTGCAGATTGGCGACCAAATCTTGGAAGACGGCTTAAAAGAAACGACGGATGCGTTTTTCGCGCATCAACTGCGGGGAACATCGCCGCTGGCGGTACACGCTCCCGGCGTTGCGGAATTTGAAAAAACTTACATGGATTTACACCGCGAATCTGACCAGATTGTCGCCATTCATGTGTCCGGGCATCTGTCGGAAGTGTGGCGCAACTCGCGCCTCGGTGCCGACCCGCTGCGCGGGCGGTGCAACATCGAGGTGGTGGACAGCAATACCCTGTTGCTGGGGCAGGAAATTCTGGTGAAAGAAGCTGCTCGCGCGGCGCAGGCGGGCGCAACGGTGGATGAAATTGTCCGGCTGGTGCGCGGATTAATTCCCCATATTTACACGGTATTGTTTGTGGATTCCATGAAATATCTGGAAAATAGCGGCACTATTGGCAAAGCTCAATCCATTTTGGGCACGATGATGGAAATTAAACCGCTGCTTTTCATGGAAGACGGGGAGATTATCCCCATGGAAAAAGTGAAAACCGTCAATAAAGTGGTGGATAAATTGACGGAATTTGTGAGCGAGTTTGACGATTTGGAACAAGCGGTCATCCTTCAGCGCGATTTGGAACCGTTGCCGGAAACCCATATGCTCTTTGAGCGGCTAGGGCAGCTCTTCCCGGACAAGGAATTTCCCGTGATGCAATACAATCCGCTGCTGGCATCATTTGTGGGACCGGATGCTATGGGGATTATAGTTTACGAAGGCTTGACAGTTTTTTAACCCGGAATATCATCGAATTACACTCAATCTTGGTTGCCTATGTTATCATCATTTGAAAAACTTTTGAATATTTTAGCGCAGGAACAAAAACTCGGTTTAAAAAATGACGCGGTTCGGGGGGGGATTGAAAGTTTTTTGCCCACATGGATTCCGATGGCGTTGAAAGAAGCGCATCACAAATCCGAGCGACTGACAATTGAAAAAGTGGCGGCGCTGGTGAAGAAATATCGCACGTTGAAAACCCCGGATGCCCGCGAAGCCGCCATTGCGGAGATGCAGGCGTTACTGCGCGGCGAAACGCAACCCGCCACCGCGCGCCCGCCGACATCCGCCGCGCCGCCATCCGCCCCGAAGAAACCCGCCGCCAAACCCGCGCCTCCGAAGCCGCGCCCGCTCTCGGTGGAAGGGCTGGACGCGCCCGTCACCCGCTTGCCGGGCATCAAAGACGCCAATGCGGAAAAACTCGCCAAACTCGGCGTGTACACCATCGGCGATTTTTTGACGCTGTACCCCCGCCGGTACGACGATTATCGTAATCTGAAAACCATTCACCAATTAAAATACGGCGAAGAAGTCTCGATTATCGCCCAAATTTGGCAGACCACCACCCGAAAAATACGAAACAATCGCACCATCGTGTCCGTCATTTTATCGGATGGCACGGGCACAATTGAAGTGACGTTTTTCAACCAGCCGTGGCTGGCGAAAAAACTCGTTGCCGGAAAACAAATTGTGGTCAGTGGCAAAGTGGGGCAGTATTTGCGACGCCTGCTGTTTCAATCGCCGGAATGGGAATTTCTGGATAAAGAACTGGTACACACCGGCAGGCTGGTTCCCGTGTATCCGCTCACCAGCGGCATCACCGCGCACTGGATGCGCCAGCAGCAGAAACGCACCGTCGATTATTGGGCGCCCCGTCTGCCCGACCATTTGCCGGACGCGCTCCGCGAAAAGTTGCAGTTGTTGCCGCTGGGCGAAGCGATACAGCAAATTCATTTCCCGGAAGATTGGCAGAAGCTGGAAGCCGCCCGCCGCCGGTTAGCCTTCGACGAGCTGTTGCTCATCCAATTGGGCGTGCTGAAACAGCGTCAACAGTGGAAAGCCACGCCGAGCACCCCCGTCACCATCAACCGCGCCGCCGTGGATGCGTTCATCGAGGCGTTGCCCTTCGCGCTGACGGGGGCGCAAAACCGCGCGCTGGATGAGATTCTGCACGATATGGCGCAACCCGCCGCGATGAGCCGGTTGTTGCAGGGGGATGTCGGCTCCGGGAAAACTGTGGTTGCGCTGGCGGCGATGCTCGCCGCGATTGCCGATGGCGGGCAAGCGGCTATCCTTGCGCCCACCTAAATTTTGGCGGAACAACATTTTAACAGCATGCAGAAATTGCTGGCGCAAAGCGGACATCTGGAAAAAATCAATGTGGCGCTGTTGACCGGCAGCACCAAAGCCGCCCCGCGCGCCGAAATTCTCGCCGGGCTGGCGGACGGTTCCATCCATTTGCTGGTGGGCACGCACGCCATCATCCAGGAAGATGTGGAGATGGACAATTTGCGCCTCGCCGTGGTGGATGAACAGCATCGCTTCGGGGTGGAACAGCGCGGTTTACTGCGCCGAAAGGGGAACAATCCCCATATGCTGGTGATGAGCGCCACCCCCATTCCGCGCTCGCTGGCGCTCACCATGTATGGCGACCTCGACCTGTCCATTATTGACGAAATGCCCGCCGGACGGCAGGAAATCAAAACCGTGTGGCTCGCACCCACAGAGCGGGAACGGGCATACCGATTCGTGCTGGCGCAAATTGAAAAGGGACGACAAGCCTTCATCATTTGCCCATTAGTGGAAGAATCTGATAAAATTGAAGCTAAGTCTGCCATTGAAGAACATAAACGCTTGCAGAAAAACGTCTTCCCCCAACTGAAATTGGGATTGTTGCACGGGCGGATGAAAGCGAAGGAAAAAGATGCCGTGATGGCGGACTTCCGTGACCAAAAGATTGATATTCTGGTGTCCACCTCGGTGGTGGAAGTGGGCATTGATATTCCCAACGCCTCAACCATCCTCATCGAAGGGGCGAATCGTTTCGGGTTGGCGCAACTGCATCAATTCCGGGGGCGTGTGGGGCGCGGCGAGCATCAAAGTTACTGCATTTTGCTCTCCGACAGCACCACGCCGGAGGCGGAAGCGCGGCTGAAAGTGATGGAAAATACCAATAACGGCTTTACACTCGCCGAAGAAGATTTGAAACTTCGGGGTCCCGGTGAGTTTTTTGGAACCAAACAAAGTGGATTGCCCAGCCTGAAACTGGTGAAATTATCTGATACCAAATTGCTTGAGTTGGCACGGAACACTGCGAAAGATATTTTTGAAACTGACCCGACCATGCAAGCGCCGGAACATACGCTGTTGGCTCAGCGGGTAAAAGCGTTTTGGCAGAAAATTACCGATCCGAGTTAGCCTATGAAAACCGTATTGTATCCGGCGAGTTTCGACCCCGTGACGTTGGGGCATGTGGACATTGCAGAACGCGCCGCAAAATTATTTGATAAAGTTGTGGTGGGCGTATTTGAAAAGCCCCTCAAAAACCTGCTGTTTTTGCCGCAAGAGCGGTTGGAGATGACCAAAAATGCGATGGCACACATTCCAAATGTGACCGTTTTGGGTTATAATGGACTCACTGCCCATTACGCCCAGAAAATCGGCGTGGATGCCATTGTGCGCGGATTGCGTGCCGTATCCGATTTTGAATGGGAAATGCAACTGGCGCTGGCGAACCAGAGCATCGCGGAAGGGGTGGAAACCGTCTGCTTGATGACCAGCCAGCGATTTTCATTCATCAGTTCCAGCATCGTCAAAGAAATTGCGCTCAATGGTGGTTCGGTGAGCCATTTGGTGCAGCCACACGTTGAAAAAGCCTTAAAAGCACGCTATAATGAACTTAAAAAAACGGCAAAGTAACACCATTCTCCAGAAGGAGGCACACCGTGGATATTCTGCGTTTGGTAGATGAACTCGAAAACTTAGTTGGCAATACCTCCCGCATTCCGTTCACCTCGAACATTATTGTGAACGAAGAGGACTTATACGATATTATTGACCAAATGCGCGCCTCAATCCCCCGTGAAATAAAAGAAGCCCGGCGCACGGAAGCGGAACGCCAGAAAATTTTGGCGCGTGCCAAAGAAGAAGCAGACCGTTTGGTGAATATGGCGAAAGAGAAAATTATGGCGGCGGTGGACGACCATCAAATCATCGAAGCCGCCAAAGCGCATGCCAAACAAACTATCACCAGCGCGGAAGAAGAAGCATGGCGGCTCAAAGCCGATTCCCACACCTATGTGACCGAAAATTTGAGCGATTTGGAAGAATCGTTGCTGAAGCTGCTCACCACCGTGCGCAACGGATTGCGGCACATGCAACAAAATCCGCCGCCACCGCCGCCGCCAACTATGAAGACGACCCACCCCCCGCAGGAAGAGGACGCGGATTTGGCGGAGGAGCCGGAATAAATCAGCAACGGGCGAATTTGTTTCGCCCGTCTTTATTTTCCGCAGACTACTTTTGCCATTAATGGGGGATTCAATATAATTGAAATGTTGCATCTTTAGCGGGAGTCTGTTCGATATGGCGATTGCATATCACGTAAAAGGCGAATTGCTTCAATTCAACGTTGCCCAGCTTTTGAAAGAAAAGGTTGAAGCAAGCCGAACCTATGAAATTGAAAATGCCATCGTTCCCGTTGATGATTTGGCGCTGACCGTAACCGCACCCATAACCGGACGCATTCGGCTGGTAAGGGTTGAAACCAACGTTCTGGTCACTGGCACATTGCGCACCACCCTCAAACTGCCCTGCACCCGTTGTTTGGAACCGGTGGAAGCGCCGGTCACGGTGGAGATTGAAGAAACCTTCGTGCCGGTTTCCGATGTTTCCGTCGGTAATCCGGTGGTGATTGCGGATGATGTAGACCGCGCCACGTTGATTGACGAATCGCACATTCTGGATTTGACCGAAGTTGTGCGGCAAAATTTGTTCGTCAGCCAGCCGACTCATATACTATGTCGTGAAGATTGCAAAGGATTGTGTTCGACGTGCGGGCACAACCTGAATGAAGGACGCTGTGATTGCCAAAATACAACGATTGATTCGCGATGGTCGGCGTTGTTGGCACTAAAAGATGATACATCGCACTAATAGCGAAACCATTGGAAGTGAAAGGAAGTATAAATTATGGGACCACTACCGAAACGACGAATTTCCAGAACCCGTCAGGCTCGTCGCCGCGCACATTACCTGCGTTTAGACCTGCCGCACATGGTGCCTTGCCCGCAATGCAAAACATTGCGTCTGGCGCACACCGTTTGCCCGCACTGCGGCACGTACAAAGGGGTTGAAGTTTTGGCTGTTGACGAAACACCTGTCGAATAACATTAATTGCGAAACGCCCAAGTGATGGCTGTGTTAGAATACGTAAACCTAACACAGCTATTCTTATTTAGGGGGTCAATTCAATGACAAAACTCGCATTTATTTTTCCCGGACAGGGGTCGCAATATGTTGGCATGGGGAAATCCGTTGCCGAAAAATACCCTGCCGCCGCCGAAATATTCACCCGCGCGGATGACATTCTGAACACCGATTTTTCCGCATTGTGCTGGGCGGGCGATGAAGCCACGTTGAACCAAACGTACAACACCCAGCCCGCAATTTTCGTCACCAGCATTGCCGTGTTGCACGCCCTGCGGGAAGCGGGATATGCCGCCACCCCGGATTTTGTCGCCGGACATAGTTTGGGGGAATATGTCGCCTACGTTGTCGCCGGTGTGCTGTCTTTTGAAGACGGTTTGCGGCTGGTGCGCGAACGCGGACGATTGATGGGCATCGCCGGGGAAGAAAATCCCGGCAAAATGGCAGCGATTTTGAAGCTGACCGATGAACAGGTCGAAGAAATTTGCCGTCAGGCATCCGATGAGGCGGGGTGGGTGCAGATTGCCAATCTCAACTCGCCGGGGCAGGTGATCATTTCCGGTTCATCGGCGGGGATTGCCCGCGCCATTGAACTGGCGAAAGCCGCCGGGGCGCGGCGGGCGCAGGAATTGGCGGTGAGCATCGCCGCACATTCAAAATTGATGGAAAGCGCGAATGCCCAATTCGCCCGCGCCGTCGAATCAACCGCGCTGCATGCGCCGACCGTTCCGGTGGTGGGGAATATCACCGCGCAACCGTTGTTGACCGTGGCGGACATCAAAGCGGAGATGGTGGGGCAACTCACCAATTCGGTGCAGTGGACGCGCTCCGTGCAATTTATGATTGCGCAGGGCGTGACCCGTTTTGTGGAAATCGGACCCAAGGATGTGCTCACCGGGTTAATCAAACGGATTGACCGCACCGTCGCCCGTACTGCGGTGGAGGATGCGGCGGGGATTGAAAAACTGATGGAGGCAGCCGAATGATTGATTTGAGCGGCAAAGTAGCCATCGTTACCGGAAGCTCGCGTGGTATTGGCGCGGCAATTGCCATTGTGCTGGCGCAGCAGGGGGCGAAAGTGGTCATCAATCATCGCAACAGCGCCGAAGGTGCGGAAGCCGTGCGCCAAACCATCACCGATTTGGGTGGGGAAGCGGAGGTCATTCAGGCGGATGTGAGCCGCTTCGATGACGCGCAACGCCTCGTCAAAGAGACCGTCAATGTTTTCGGGCGGGTCGATATTCTGGTCAACAATGCCGGCACAACCCGCGATAAGCTCATCATGATGATGAAAGAGGAAGATTGGGACATCGTCATCCGCACAAATTTGACCAGCGCCTACAATTGCGCCAAAGCCGCCATTCGCCCGATGATGAAAAAACGAGCCGGGCGCATCATCAACATCACCTCGGTGGTGGGGTTGGCAGGGCAAGCCGGGCAATCGAATTACGCCGCATCGAAGGCGGGGCTTATCGGCTTCACCAAAAGTCTGGCGAAAGAAGTCGGTTCGCGGAATATCACGGTGAATGCCATTGCGCCGGGTTTTGTCCCCACGGCGCTGACCAATGTGCTGCCGCAAGACATGATTGATGACGCCATCCGCAACACACCGCTCGGACGGCTGGGCGAGCCGGAGGACATTGCCTATGCCGTGGCGTTTTTAGCCTCCGACCAAGCCGGGTTCATCACAGGGCAGGTGCTATCAGTTGACGGCGGCTTGATAATGCAGTAAAATCCTCTCCGGCAGTGAACAGTTGCCGGTGAGGCATATCATACGATTGTACTTTTAAAAGAGAGTGTTTTTATGAAAGTTCGTAGCCGTGCGCGTGCGCTTGCGTTACAGTGCCTTTATGAGCTTGATTTTACCGACCATACATTTTTGCAGGCATTTAATGCCCATACGGAAGCGACATTTGTGATAGAAAATGTGGTTGATTATGCCGGCGGGCTGAAAAAAGAAGGGCTGACATTTGCGAAGCGGTTGGGCAGCATGGTGGAAACGCGGAAAAGTGAGCTGGACGCGCTGATTTCCACCTTTGCCCCCGAATGGCCCCTCGACCAAATTTCCGCGATAGACCGCAATATTTTGCGTATCGCCGTGTGCGAACTTCATTTTATGCATGACGCACCGGGAAAAGTTGTCATCAATGAGGCGGTAGAGCTGGCGAAAACCTTCGGGGGCGACAGCTCACCACGGTTTGTGAACGGGGTGCTGGGGGCTGTGATCTCTCACAAGTCATCCGTACCGAAAAAAGTGTAAAACCATGGATTTATTGGGTGTTGGCGTTCCTGAATTAATAGTTATCATCATTCTTGCCCTGATTTTTGTCGGACCGCGCGATTTGCCGAAACTGGCGGCGCGTGCCGCGGAGTTTCTGCGCGAAATCCGAAAAATGTCGGAAGGATTGACCACCGAATGGCAAAAAGAGGTCAACGCTGCCAATTTGGATTTGGGCGGTCTCAAAGAATTGAGCGAAGAATTATCTGAAGCCCAGAAATCGGTCAAAAAGATGACGTCGTTGCAATTGAATTTGGATGACGCCGTCAAAACCGAGGCGAAAAATAGCGCGCCCCCCGCCCCGAAGAAGGACGTCGCTGCAGAGGCATCGCCCCCGTCGCCGCCGGAAGCCCCTGAAAAACCATCCGTAGAGGAAACACCTGCCAGTGACCAACCCAACGAATGAGAACGACCTGGAATCGCTTGCCAAGCAAATGACCCTGCTGGAACATCTTGATGAGTTTCGGCGACGATTGATTGTGGTTTCGGTGGCGGTTTTAATCACCACCCTGTTGAGTTTTATTTTCGCCACGCAATTGGTGGAAATTCTGGCAATCCCCATCGGCGGGGTGGATAAACTGCAATCCATTGACGTCACCGAAAACATCAGTGTGTTCATGAAAGTTTCGCTCATGGGCGGGATGATTCTGTCCATGCCGGTGATTCTGTACGAACTCATCGCTTTTGTTGTGCCCGGTTTGGAACCGCATGAAAAACGCAGCCTGTTCATCGCCATTCCCGCCGCCACCATCCTGTTTCTGAGCGGCGTGGCATTCGCCTATTTTGTGATGATGCCGCGCGCCGTACCTTTCCTGATGAGCTTTTTGGGGATTCGCACCGCGCCGCGCCCGCAAACATATTTCAGTTTCATCACCCGGTTGATATTTTGGATTGGGGTGAGCTTTGAATTGCCGCTGGTGATGGCGGTGCTGGCGCGGTTCGGGGCGCTTAGCCCGGAGTTTCTGCTGAAGAATGCCCGCTATGCCGTGGTGGTCATCGCCATTGCGGCGGCGCTCATCACCCCCACACCCGACCCGTTGAACATGAGTTTGGTGATGGCGCCGTTGTTGCTTTTGTACGGTTTGGGCATCGTGCTGGCGAAGTTCATGTATCGCCCCAGAGAAAACCTACTGGAAGACGAAACCGAAACTTAACGAAAATACCATGCCAGCAAAAAGTCGAATAATCGCGGGAAAAGGTGGCTGCTTGTCACAAACACCCGGTCGAACAGAGTCACGTATGCATCGCGTGGCTCTTTTTTTATCATCCACAGCAACTGTGCCGCCACCCGTTCCGCCGAAACGCCTCGCACCCGTCCCGCGCGCGGTTGCGGCTCACCGAGCGTGCGCAGGGTGAAGTCGGTGCGGGTAACGCCGGGGTACAGCGTGCTGAACCGGATGTTGTCGCGCGTCAGTTCCACCCGCATGGATTCGACGATGTGTTCCAGCGCGGCTTTGCTGGCGCAATAACCGCCTGAAAGGGGGGTGGCACGCTTGCCGATGATGGATGATACATTGATGATTAATCCGCCGCCTGCCGTTTGCATCTCCGGCACAACGGCTTGCATCAACCGCACGGGCGCGAGAAAGTTCACGTCCATCACCTGCGCCAATTCCCCCATATTGATGGTGTGGGACGCGCCGGTGATGCCCACGCCCGCGTTGTTGATGAGCACGTCCACCGTGCCGAAGTGGCGGGTGGTTTGCGTCACAATGGATGATGCTGCTTGCGGGTCGGATATATCGGCGGGGATGGGCAGGACATCGGCGGGGCGCAACGTTTCCGCGAGCGCAGAAAGCGCGTCGCCATCGCGGGCAACCAGTGCCACCCGATACCCGGCGGCGGCAAACGCCTCGGCGGCGGCGCGCCCGATGCCCCGGCTCGCGCCGGTGAGCAGGATTGTTTTGGCGGTCATTAAGTATCCGAAACCCTTTCCAGACAACTGCGAATTGCGGGGAGTTGGGCGCGGGCGGCGGCTTCGCCGGCGGCAATCAATTGTTGCGCCGCCGTAAAATCGAGCGCGTGTTCCACCCGTGCGCCGGTGTGAATCATCACATCAACCGAATCAAGCTGTGAATTGACGAGTTGATTTTCGACGATATTCTGAATATTGGTGATGATTTCCAGAAAATTGGGTTTCTGTGTGCGGGGCGGAGGCGGGTTGGCAGCGTCAACCAGCGGCTGAATGACGCTGGAGGCGATGACGATATCCGCGCCTTTTTCGCGCAGCAAATCCGCCGGAATGGGGTCAACAAATGCGCCGTCAATGAAAAATTGCCGGTTGATTTGCCACGGGTCTGCCAGAATGGGGATGCTCAAACTGGCGCGGATGGCATCCGCCAGCGGACCGGAGTCGAAAACCACTTCCTGCCCGGTTTGAATATCGGCGGCGACGCAATAAAACGGAATTTCGAGGTCGGCAAAGGTTTTGTGTTCCACCATGTTGGCAATCAACCCTTTTGCCTTTGCCCCTTTGAGCAACCCGGAGCGAGGGGGGATGTTGATGTCCCAATTTACCCAGCGATTATAGCGCTGCAATTCGTCGGCAAAGCCGATGATTTCATCTGCCGTGCGCCCCAACGCCAAATGGATGCCGAAAAATGCGCCCGCGCTGGTTCCGGCAACCACGTCAATGGGGATATTTTCTTCCAGCAGAACTTTCATCACCCCCAGATGTGCCAGCCCTTTGCCGCCACCGCTGGAGAGCGCCAGCCCGACGGTGTGCCCGGTCAGTCGGCGGGCGATGCGCTGAAGGGCGGCGGGCTGGGTGGAGGTGCGCCACAATTTTTCGCTGCCCACGTTTTCGGTGAGCCATTGCGGCGGTGCGCCGAGGCTGATGACGGTATCGGAGAGGCTGAGTGCTTTTCTGACCAGCAAGGTGGGGGCGGGGGGGATGAGCATGACAATGTGGCTGAATGTCTCGATGAGCTGGCTCAATGTGCCGGCGATATTTTCCGCCGAGAGGTCATCCCGCTTCAACAGGGTGACATCGGCTAAATCTTCGGGCAATGCCACCTCCATACCGAGGGGCAGTATCGCAATCGGCTTGGAGACATATTGCTTCAGCGTGCGCGCCAGCACGCCGTCATCATTGCCCCACAACGCGGAAATTCGGCGCGCTCTGGGCTGGAAGCGGCGCTGGCTGGTTTTCACCAAGCGTTGGCTTAACTCTCTCGTCATGTAAAGGGCAATTTCGGGACGGCTGGCAATCAGTTGGTCGAAAGCGTCTTTTTCCAGCATGTACAAATCGGCATCAATGGCGACTTTCAGGCTGGCGGAGCGAGGCTCTGCCAGCAACATAGCAATCTCCCCGACAAAACTGCCGGGTCCCAAAAATGCCAACGCCTGATTCGCGTTTTCATCCCAAACCACCACCTGCCCCGATTCGACAATGTACATCGCGTTCCCGATGTCACCTTGCCGAAAAATAGTTTGCCCTTTGGCATAACTGATGCGTTTCAGCAGGGCGTTGATGGAGTTCAGGTCATCATCGGATAATTCTTTGAATAGTGGAATGGCTCGGAGTGCTTGAAGCATGGAATAGCTCCTCAATTACAAGTTGGCAGTTGGTATAACTAATTATCGGCGCGAATCGGCATTTCGTCAATAGGAAAGCTGGGTTGCGGCGCAAAATTCTTCAACCAATTTTTGACATGCGTTTTCGCTCCAAGTAAAATATCTGCTGTTGAAGTCATGCCATGGCAGAGGGTGGACTTCAACTTTTTTGTCCAACGATTGCTGAAACGACATGACGTGCAGCGAAATATGATCATAAAAGGTAATTTAGGTGGTAACAGATGTACTCTCATTGTGAAATACTTTTCCCGCATTCAAAAGTTAGCGGACTGAAACGCTTAAAAAGTAATGAATGGCACGACTTGGTGGAGTATGTGGCGACTCTACCGGAAACGCATGTTGATGCGTTGGCATTCAGCCACATGATGATTAAAGTATGCGATTGTTTGAATTGCGATTTGGGAAGCTATAAAGCGGCGTTGGGATGTGCCGCATGTTCCCAGCGCACCATCAATGCCCTGCGCGATACGGACAAACAGTTATTGCGCCGGTACAAACGGTCGCGAAGTGAGATGTTGAAATATCTCAACGAAATTGGTATGGGGGTGGCAGAACCGGAAGCGGTTCCTGCCAACATACCCGAAAAAATTGCGGCGTAACATATTTGTTACTCCAATTCGGCGCTCCCCCATATATGGCGAGCGCCGTTTTTTGTGTATAGCCAACCGAAATGAGGGAGATTCATGGACTATCTGGCAATTCTGAAACGCGCATTTCACATTACCCGGAAACACCGCGCTTTGTGGCTGTTTGGTATTTTGCTGGCGATATTCGGCGGCGGGGGCGGCAGTGGGAGCGCTCGGTTCAGCTCCGGCGGCGATATGAGCAGCCTGCCGAGCGACGGTGTCCCCTTTGGCGGGAATAATCCCTTCGCCGGGATTGACCCTTCTGTCTTCCTGATGATTGGGCTGGCGGTGGCGTGCATCATTTTTGTGCTGGTCATTGTGAGCATCGTGGTGCGCTCGGTGGCGCGGGCGGCGCTGATTGGCATGGTGGAACAGGTGGAAGAAACCGACGCCGTGACGGTGAAAGACGGCTGGCGCATCGGCTGGTCGGCGCGGGCGTGGAAGATTTTTCTGATAGACCTGCTGGTCGGCATTCCGATGCTGGCATTCGTGCTCATCACGCTGGCATTCGCGGCGTCACCGCTGACATTGTTGTTCATTGACCAATCTTGGTTGCCGGTGGCGGTGATACTGACCCTGTTGTTCATCATCGGTTGGGCATTGGTGATTCTGCTGGTTTCGGTGCTGCTCAACCCCGTGTTGGAGTTGAGCTGGCGCTATGCGGTGCTGTATGGCACGGGCGCGCGCGAAAGTTTGCGCCGCACCTTCGCGCTCATCAAAACCGATTGGAAACGGGTGGGCATCGCAACGCTGGTGATGATTGGCGTGGGCATCGGCATTGGGGTGGTGCTGATTGTGACGATGGTTCTGCTGGTGATTGTGGGCGGCATCATCGGCGCGATTCCCGCTGTGCTGGGGTATCTGCTGACGAAGGAAACGATGGTGGCGCTGCTGGCGGGTGTGCCGCTCTTTTTGCTGATTTTCATCCCGTTGGCAATCGGGGCGAGGGGCATCACCGAAACATACCGCTCGACGGCGTGGACGCTGATTTTCAAAGCGCTGGAAAAACCGGCGACGGAAACCGGCGCGCCGGAACTGCTCTCCCCATCCCCGGAAGCGACACCGGAAGAAATGCCGCAGGAAACGGCGGATGATGCTGCGCCCGAAACACCATCATCCCCCCTTGAAATGGCGGCGGAAGATGTGCCGCAAACAGATGACGATGCGCCGGAGACGCCGTCATCCCCCGCTGCTGAAAGTTAGCCGCCGACCCGCTTCACTTTGTAGCCCAGTTGGGTCAGTTTGGCGATGATTTTGTCGCGGTGGTCGCCCTGAATTTCGATTTCATCGGTTTTGGCGGTTCCCCCCGCGCCGCAAAGTTGTTTCAGTGACTTTTGCAGGGCTTTCAAATCGGCGGGGGTGAGCCGAAACCCGGCGGCGACCGTCACGGTTTTTCCGCGCCGGCGTTTTTTGTCCACTGATACGCGGATGGTTTGCGCGGCGGGCTTCTCGCTGGCGGTACGCCCATGCTTTTCCGCCCCCCTGATGTTGGCGTTGCCG
>JAJRSQ010000173.1 GCA_024278725.1 Chloroflexota bacterium | reverse complement strand
GAATACCGGCTGCTGTTGCGGTCGGATAATGCCGATTTGCGCCTGACGCCGCTGGGGCATGAAGTCGGTTTGGTTTCGGCGGAACGGATGGCGCGGGTGGAGACTCGCCGCCGCCGGATTGCCGACGAGCTGGCGCGGTTGGAAAAAACCAACTTGTCGCCCAAAAACGGCACGGCGGAAATTTTGGCTCGGCACGGATTGCCGCCCATCAAAGACGGGGTGAACGCCAAAAAGTTTCTGCGCCGCCCGGAAGTGACGTATGAAATTCTTGCGGAATTATCTCCCCCGCCGATGCCGCTCCCCGAAGATGTGACCCGACAAGTGGCGATTGAAACTAAATTCGAGGGTTATCTTTCAAAACAACAGGGGCAGGTGGAACGGATGCTACGGCTGGAAGCGCGCACCATTCCCCCTGAATTTGACTTCAGCGCCCTTGAGGGGATGCGCATTGAGGCGAGAGAGAAGCTCGCCAAGTTCCGCCCGGTCACCGTGGGGCAAGCCAGCCGCATCGCGGGGGTTAATCCGGCGGACATATCGGTGCTGCTCATTCATTTGGAGCGGGGCAGTACCCCCGCGTGACATTCGCTCAATCGTTCAATCGTTGTTATAATGTAACTGTTATTTTTTGATGAGGTGATATTTCATGCCAGATATTCAAATACCCGGCATTGTAATCAGTGTGTTGGAAATAGTTTTGGCGTTCACCGGCGCGTTTATTGTGGCGCTGTGGATTAGTATGATTGTGTGGACGTTCCGCGATGCCCGCTCGCGCTCGCGGGATGCCTTCGCCATTTTGCTGGCAACATTGATGACGCTGATTTTCGGACCATTGGGCGTGCTGCTGTACTTTTTGCTCCGTCCGCAGGTGACGCTGGCGGAATTGTATGAACGCTCGCTGGAAGAAGAAGCGTTGTTGCAGGATTTGGAAGAACGCGAACGCTGCCCGGGTTGCTCGCGGGTGGTGGAAAACGATTGGGTGGTCTGCCCCGATTGCCACACGCAGTTGAAAAATACCTGCGTCAAATGTGGCAAGAGTTTGCATCTGCGGTGGGGTGTGTGTCCGTATTGCGCCACCCCCGTTTCGCCCGCCGATGGTATGCCGCACAGCCATGAGGATGACGTGCCGGAAATTCTTTCGCCGCCCGTACCCGCCGCGTTGAAGCCGGTTGCGCCCCCGGAAATTGTGCCGGAGCCGCCGGAACCCGTCGTGGGCGAACCCGACCCGGAAACAGCGGAATAAAATTCCCGAAATAAAAAACGTACCGTATGTCGCGGTACGTTTTTGTTTTGGCTCAATTTAGTTTATTCCGGCGGCAGATAGGGTTTTATCTGTTTTTTGATGGATGATGCGGTTATCTCACCTTCCATGGTGACCACCGGCAAACGGTTTTTAAAGGCGATAATCGTCGGCACATTGAGTACCCGATATGCCGAAACGGTTGCCGGGGCTTCATCAATATTCACGGCGGCGATTTTCACATCATCGCCCAAGTCGGCGGCGATTTTTTGCAGGGTGTCCAACTGTTTTTTGGAGGCGTCACGCCATTCCGCCCAAAAATTGGCGAGCACCACTCGGTCGTTCTGCAAAACTTCCGCATCAAAATTGGTATCGGTAATTTGAACTGGTTCAGCCATTGAAACGCTCCTTTGCTGTGGCAGTCGATTTTGCTGCCCCATGATACTCTATGGTGCGCGCTGTGTCAATCCGGCATTGGTATCTCGCGCTGATGATGATATAATTCAGGAAGAATGTAGCTCGCAAAAGGATGGCATCATGAAAGTATTGTTTATCGGTGGAACAGGGGTTATCAGCGCTGCGTGTTCGGCGTTGGCGGTGGAACGCGGATTTGATTTGTACATCCTGAATCGGGGTCAGTCCGATTTACGACCCGCGCCGCCGGAGGCGCATCTGTTGTTGGGGGATATTCGCCAGCCGGAAAGCGTGGCATCGCTGTTGGGCGATATGACGTTTGATGTGGTGGTTGATTGGGTGGCATTCACGTCGGAACACATCGAAACTGACTTGAAATTGTTTCGGGGCAGGGTGGGGCAGTATATTTTCATCAGTTCCGCCTCGGCGTATCAGACCCCGCCGAGCCATCTGCCCATCACCGAATCAACCCCGCTGCACAATCCCGTTTGGGCATATTCGCAAAATAAAATTGCCTGCGAGCTGCGTTTGCAGCAGGCATATCGAGATGAAAGTTTCCCCATCACCATTGTGCGCCCGTCGCACACGTATGACCCCACACTCATCCCGTTGCGCGGCGGATACACCGCGCTGCACCGTCTGCGGCACGGCAAACCGATTGTGGTGCATGGCGATGGTTCATCGCTTTGGACGCTCACCCGCAGTACCGATTTCGCCAAAGGGCTGGTGGGGCTGCTCGGGCACCCCGCCGCCATTGGGCACGCATTCCACATCACTTCCGATGAATGGTTGACGTGGAATCAAATTGCGCAGGCGTTGGCGGACGCGCTCGGCGTGGCGGCGGAGATTGTGCATGTGCCCTCGGACACCATTGCCAAGTTTGACCCGGCGTGGGGCGCCGGCTTGCTGGGCGACAAAACGCACAGCGCCATTTTCGATAACCGCAAAATCAAGCGGCTGGTTCCCGATTTTGTCTGCACCACCCCGTTTGCGCGGGGCGCGCGGGAGATTGTGGACTGGTATTTGGCAGACACGGCGCGGCAGACGGTCGATTCCGCATTTGAGGCAATGGTCGAACGCATCATTGCGGCGCAACGGGGGGCGTAACGTGCGGGCATTCCGAACGGGCGCGCTGGGCGCGATGGTCTTCGGGGTGATTGCCCTGTGGGCGATGGTGGCATTTGTGGCGCAAAACAGCGTCCCGGCGCAGCCGGTGCGCGCCCAAACCACGGCGAATCCCACCGCCACCGACATCCCCATCACCGTCGCCCGCGTTGCCGAAGCGGGAACCCCGTTTCCCACCAGCATTGCCCACGCTCCGCCGACCCTCGCCATCGCCACCCCGCCGCCCACTGCCACCCCGATGTCCATCGGCGATACGGTGTCGCTTGCCTCGCCCACCCCGGCGGCAACCGCCACCCTCGCCCCGGAAAACGCGGCGAGCGAGCGCTTCATTTTGGTCAATCAGGATGAACAACGGATGCGTATTTTTGAAAATGGGCGCGAAGTGCGCGTGTTGCCCGTCAGCACCGGAAAGCCGGTGACAAATGCCTTCACCCCGCCGTGGACGGGCGCGGTGGGCGATGATTGGGGCAGCGGCATCTTTCGCGGCACGAATTTATATTCGGATTTTATGTGGTTTCTGTTTCCCGGACCGGAAGGCTCAATTTTGATTCACAGTGTGCCGTATCAGAAAATCGGGACGGAAAAACAATACGACCGGCTGGAAGTGTTGGGCGTTGAGCCGGTTTCAAATGGCTGCATCCGCATTTCGCCGGAGGATGCAGCGTGGCTCAAACAATGGAATCCCGTGGGCGTGCCAATTGAAATTACGCGCTGGTCGGGGAAAATTTCTGCGCCGGCGGAGTGACATCATCAAAAAAATACAGGCGCACAGTGCAGGTGTGCCGCAAGAAAACAGAGGATGACCATGATAGATAATGAACCACGGGGACATTTGGCGCTCGATTTGGTGCGCGTGACCGAGGTTGCCGCGCTGGCGGCGGCGCAATTTATGGGCACGGGCGATAAAAATGCGGGCGATCAGGCGGCGGTCAATGCGATGCGCGCCGCGCTGGGCGTGCTGGTGATGGACGGAAAAATCATCACGGGGGAAGGCGAAAAAGACCACGCGCCGATGCTGTACGCCGGGGAGATTGTGGGCAATGGCAATCCGCCGGAAGTGGATTTGGCGGTTGACCCCGTTGAGGGGACGAATCTGCTGGCGTTGGGGCGGGGCAATGCCATCTCGGTGATTGCGCTCACGCGGCGCGGCGGCATGTGGGACCCCGGACCTTCGCTTTATATGAAAAAGTTGGTGGTGGATAAACGGGCGCGCAACGTCATCGACATCAACGAATCTCCGGCGGAGAACCTGCGGCGCATCGCGGCGGCGCTCGACCGCCCGGTGAAAAAGCTGACGGTGTTTGTGCTGGATAAACCGAGACACGCCAACCTGATTCGGCAGATTCGGCGGGTGGGGGCGCGGGTGTCGCTGCAAACCGACGGGGATGTGGCGGGGGCGCTGCAAGCCGCCATCCCCGGTACGGGGGTGGATGTGCTGATGGGCATCGGCGGCACACCGGAAGGGATTATCACGGCGGCGGCGGTGAAAGCGCTCGGCGGGGAGTTGCAGGCGCAGTGCGCCCCCCAGAGCGACGCCGAAGCTGCGCGGGTCAGGGCGGCGCTCGGCGCGAACTGGCATACCGTACTCACCGCGGATGACCTCATCACCGCGGATGATGCGTTTTTCGCCGCCACCGGCATCACCGATGGTCCGTTGCTGGAAGGCGTTCACTTCGACCGCCCCGGGGGTGTGACCACCCACAGCATGGTCATCCGTGCCAAAACGGGCACGATTCGGTACATCAAAGCGATTCACCAGTCACAAAAAATGTCGCGGGTGCGCGATGGGATATGGCAGACTTAACACAGGCGTAGGGTAAAAGTATCGTAAATTCCGGGAAAATCCCTTGACTTTTGGGGTGTGTGCGGGTATCATGTAACCAAGTTAGTCAACACAGTAATCGTCGAAAGGAGGTCCTATAGGGGTGATAGAAGGAAGTCATATTCGGCGAGCTAGAGGTGGTGGCGATTGATTGAGGCGGTGCAACAGCCCGCAAAACTCTAACCGGTGAAAACGGTAGATGGTCGCATTTCTGGTGAGCCAACCGTTTTAGATGTCAAACATGTAGCGAGAGCCTGAACATTGTTCAGGCTCTTTTTTGGTTTTAAATATCCTTAACAAATTCCCGAAATAGATGTATTTTTGTTATAGACTGACCGGTCAGTCTATGGTAAATTCAGAACAGGGAGAAACTATGGCAAGTTTAATCATTCTGTTGATGGTTTGGATTGTGTTGGGCATTGTGCTTGGTTTTGCCGCCGGAAGCATCTTTAAAGGTGAGCGCCCCTACGGCTTAACCGGCGACCTCACCGCCGCGCTGGCATCTGAGTTGGGCGTTGGGCTGATGGACTGGTATCTTGTGCCGAAAATTTTCCCGGATATGGCGCGCGGGTTGGTGTTCGGCGCGGCGCTGGCAGAACCATTCCTCACCGCGTTGTTTGTCCTGTGGCTGATGCGCTATTTCAAAAACCGATAGACGGAGCTTGCAATGACCCCACCATCCGTGAGCAGAGAAGAACGCCGCGTCCAAATCTTGACGGCGGCAATCGCATGTTTTACCCAAAAAGGCTACCACCGCACCACCATGGATGATATTGTCGCTGCCTGCGGGTTGAGCAAAGGCTCGCTG
>JAJRSQ010000172.1 GCA_024278725.1 Chloroflexota bacterium | reverse complement strand
TGGCGGTAGCGGTTTTCGACCCCCGCACGGGGAATCGGTTGCCGTTGGGAGATGGCAGCGGCGATACCCTCTTTTTGCGCCCGCTGAAAGTGCCGGCGGCGATGGATTTTCCGGCGGAATATCAGCCGGTGTCGGCGCAATTTGCCGGTGTGGGGGCGTTGGTCGGCTACCGGCTCCCCGCCGCCGAACTTCGCGCCGGCGAGCCGATTTCGCTGACGCTGTTGTGGCGCGCCGATACCACCTCCCCCACCGATTACACCGTTTTTGTGCATGTGCTGGACAGCGCGGGAAACGTGGTGGGCGGGCAAGACAATCAGCCGGTGAACAACCGTTACCCCACGACCATTTGGTCGGCGGGGGAAAAAATTGTTGACCCGTACCGCATCCCCACCGACGAACTGCCGCCGGGGGAATACCGGCTTTCGGTGGGCATGTATGAGCCGCAATCGGGCGCGCGGGTGACGGTGGACGGTGCGAAAAACGGGGAAGTGTTGCTATCGGCGCGGGTGGTGGTCGGAAAGTAGCGATTGGAGATAATTAACCGATTTCCAATCAACCAAAATGTAGCCAAAAACAAAAAAAAGAGTATAATACACGAGCAGTCGATTAAAAACAGCGATAGAAGGAGCTGCCTGTGTCAGACGGGTATGTGTTGGTCATTGGAGCCGCCGGAATTGATACCAAAGGGCATGCGCTCGCCCCGTTATTGCCCGGAACCAGCAATCCGGGGCGAATTCGGAGCACGTCCGGCGGTGTGGCGCGGAATATCAGCGAAAATTTGGCGCGATTGGGGCAGGATGTTGTTCTGCTCTCCGCCATCGGGGACGACCCGTCGGGGCGACGGATTCGCACCCGCTTGGAGCAGGTGGGCGTGGACACCGATTTTCTGATGGTCTCCCAAAAATATCGCACCGCGGCATACATCGCGCTGTATGATGAACAAAAAGCGCTCATCCATTCGCTGGACGATATGCGGGTGATGGCAAGTATCACCGCTCAGTTCATCTATCGGCAACGGGGATTGATTCACGATGCCGATATGGTGGTCATGGACAGTAACTTGTCCGCAGCGGCAATCAATTCGGTGATGAAACAAGCGACTGCCAAAAATATCCCCGTAGTGGCTGACCCTACCTCCACTTCGCTGGCGGCGAAGCTCATTCCCCATTTGAAAAACCTGTATATGGTCACCCCCAACGCTGCGGAAGCGGAAGTGCTGACCGGCGGCACGGTGAAAACGCGCGGGCAAGCCATCAAAGCGGCGCAAAAACTGGTGACGAAGGGGATTGACATCGCCGTGGTGACGCTGGCGGAAAAAGGGGTGGTCTATGCCACCAGCGACACCAGCGGGCACGTTCCCGCCCTCAGCACCAACGTGGTGGACATCACCGGCGCGTCCGACGCGCTCAGCGCGGCGATCATCTTCGCGCTGCTGAACGATTTTCCGGTGGATGAAGCGGTTCGGCTCGGCGCCGGCGCCGCCTTCCTGACCCTGCAAACGGAAGACAGCGTCGTCAATGATTTAACGCTCGATTTGCTGTACGACATGTAACCCGGTACAAGATTATGAACGACTGGCTCGCAATTCTCATCTCATTTTTGTTCATTTTTGCGGCGCTCGGCATTGCGGAAACACTGCGAAGAATGCGCGGCTATTCCCCCGAATTCACCCGAAAAGTGGTACACGTCACCGTGGGGATGTGGGCGGTGGGGACGGTGCTTCTTTTTCAAAACCGGTGGATGGCAATTGTGCCGCCGGTGGTCTTCATCGGATTGAATTACCTCTCTTACCGTCAAGACACATTTAAAGCGATAGAATCCGGCGACAAAAGCAATTTGGGGGCAATCTTTTTCCCGCTGGCATTTGCGGCGATTGTGCTGCTCTTTTGGGGAACGCCCAACCGGCTGGTCGCGGCGCTGATGCCCCTCACCTGGGGGGATGCGGCGGCGGCAGTGCTGGGGAAGCGCTTCGGGCAGGTGCGCTACACCGTGCTGGGGCACACTCGCACGCTGGAAGGCTCGGTGAGCATGGTGCTTTTCAGCGCGGTGAGCGTTTTTGCCGCGCTCATTCTGTTGCCGCCGTCTATGCCGTTGGGGATTGCCGCCCTGCTGGCGGCGGGCATTTCGGTGGCGGCAATGGCGGTGGAAGCCGTCTCACCGTGGGGGATTGATAATTTGACCATTCCCGCTGTGGCGGGGGCAATTCTATTCTTTTTCTAACTTTGGAGGGATGATGACATCTGAACCACGTGGCATGTATTTTGAAGAATTTGAAATCGGCATGAAAATTGTGACGCCCGCGCGCACCATCACCGAGGCGGATATTGTGAATTTTGCCGGGCTTTCCGGCGATTTCAACGCCCTGCACACCGATGCGGAATTTGCCAAAGAGACCATGTTCGGCAAACGGATTGCCCACGGATTGCTGGTGCTGTCGGTGGTCAGTGGGTTGGCGGCGCGGCAGGGTTTCATCGAAGGGACGGCGCTGGCTTTTCGCGGGCTGGAATGGCGATTCTCCGCGCCGGTTTTCATCGGCGATACCATCCACATGGTGGGCGAAATCGTCGATGTGAAACCCGTCCCCCGTTTGGGCGGCGGGCAGGTGAAAATGAAAGCCACCGTACTCAATCAGGATGGCACGGTGGTTCACAAAGGGGAATGGTATTTGCTGATGAAGAGTAAAGCGGCGTAGCTACTTTTTCACCACCAATGCAATCCAATCGCCCTCGGTATGACGGGCGGCAATCGTCAGGCGATGTTCGGTCAAACAATCGAGCATCGCCTGTTCTTGTTCATTGATGATGCCCGACAGAATCAGTTGCCCATCGTTCGCCAGCGCCGCCTTCAAATCCGCCATAATTTCAATCAAAATATTTGATAAAATATTGGCGACCACCAGCGACCATTGTTTCCCCCCGTTTTCCGCCGCCGACCCCGCCGCCGTGGTGATGCCGGAAAGTCCGTTCAATTCAAAATTCTCGCGGGCAACCCGCACCGCCACTTCATCCACATCCACCGCCCGCACCGGCGATGCCCCCATCTTCACCGCCGCGATGGTCAAAATGCCGCTGCCCGTTCCCACATCAAACATATCCACCCCGTCCAACGGCATAGATTGCAGAATCTTCAGGCACAGGCTGGTGGTGGGGTGCAATCCACTGCCGAATGCCACGCCGGGGTCGAGATGCACGACCACATCTTCCGGCTGCGGGGTATATTCGCGCCAACTCGGCTGGATGACCACTCGCCCAATCCGCACCACGTGAAAATTCTCTTTCCACGATTCCGCCCAATCGTTTTCCCCTATGGTCACCGTTTTCAGCGGCGGCAACGGTTGCGGCAGCGCCTGCGAAATGAGCGCCAGCGCGATGTCGATTTTCTGAAAAATATCCGTATCTTCGGCGGGGATGACCGTGCGCACGGTGACTTTTTCCGGATGCGGCGGCGTCATTTCCATGACCGCGCCGCCATAGCCATACCGGTTGAACACATCCGCCACCACTTCGGCGGCTTCCCCGTCCAGATTTTCCAACGTCAATTGCAAAAAATTCATGATGCCTCACGTTTTACAAATTGTTTACAAAATTCTCAACAAAAATTTAAGATTTGCTGGCATAGTATAGACAAGATTGAAAAACATACAACATTGATTGTTGAAAGGAGCAAAAAATGAAAAAGTGGTTTATCGCAATTGGAATGGTTTTAGTGTTGAGTTTGGGGGCGGTTGGGGTGACGCTGGCACAGGGACCCGATTCCCCGTTGGGGCAACGGCTTGGACAGCGCGCGCCGCACCCCAAAACGAACTTCATCGAACCGGTGGCAGACCTGCTGGGGATGTCGGTGGATGATTTGCAGGCAGAACTGAAATCCGGCAAAACGTTGGAAGAAGTTGTGACCGAAAAGGGTTTCACGATGGCAGATGTGGCGAATGTGGTGTACGATGCGGCAATTGAGCGGCTGAATCAGGCGGTTGCCGATGGCAAAATCACCCAGGAGCAAGCCGACAAAATTCAGCAAAATTTGCAGGAACGCCGCGATGCCTGCATCAATGACGGAGACTGCCAGCCGCCGCGCGGTCGAGCGCCCCGCAGAGGACTCAGCCCGCAAAAAGTGTTTGCGCAAACCTTTGAAATGGGCTTGAATGTGTCTGACACGCTGAACATGGATCCCCGTGATTTCCTGCAATCGCTGCGGGATGGGGCGACGCTGGAAGATTTGGCAACCCAGCAGGGCGTGACGATGGACGACATTGCCGACTCAATTGTTGCCCCGTTGCAGGAAAAACTCAACCGGGCGTTGGCAGATGGCAAAATCACTCAGGAACAGGCGGATAAAGCCCGGCAGCGGCTCGACACCTTCCGCGAAAATTGCGCCACCAACGGCAAGTGTCTGCCGAACTTCGGGCAGAATGGACGCGGACAGCGCCCGCACCGGGGTGGCGCACAGGGGCAGCCCCCACGCCCCCAAAACCAGTCATTCGCACCGCAAGGCGGGTTTGATGGCGCACCCCTCGCGCCGGATGCCCCCACGCTGAACTAAAATCGGCGGTGGGACTGTGAAAAAAAAGAGCGGCTTATGCCGCTCTTTTTGGTTTATGCGTGGGGAGCAGAATGTGGAAAGTGCTGCCCGGGTTTTTCTCCGGGTCGTAGCCGTCGCTTTCAACCCAAATTCGCCCGTTGTGAGCTTGCACAATCCCTTTGGCAATGGTCAACCCCAGTCCGGGACCGCCGCCCATGAATTTCGATTCGCCGGAGCTGTGCAGACTGGTATCTTCGGCGGTGTAGAATTTTTCAAAAATCAGGGCTTGTTCTTCTTTGTTGATGCCCACGCCCGTATCGGCGATGGCGACTTCAACGAATTTGTTTTGGCTATCGGGCTGGCTTTCATCGAAATGAACAAACGCGCTGACGGTGATGGTGCCCAAATCGGGGGTGTATTTGATGGCGTTGCCCATGATGCGAGCAAAAACCTGTTGCAATTGGGTGTCGTCCCCCACAATGAGCGGCAGTTCTTCGGGGATGTTCACCTGCACGGACAAATGCCGCTCGGTGAGGGTGGGTTGGAGGCGTTCCAGCACGGGCACAATCACGGTGCGCACGGAAAGGGGCATATAAACCAAATCGATGCTCGCCAACTCCACCCGCGCGATGCTGATCATATCGTCGGTGATGCGGTTGAGCCGTTCCACGCCGGTTTTCAGCCCGCTCAGAATTTCGCTCACCATTTCATTGTCCGAGCCGACAAGTTGCTGCAACATATCGGCGTAGGCGGTCACTGTGGTGAGCGGGGTGCGCAATTCGTGCGCCGCAACGTGGATGAAATCGGTTTTCGCTTCGTCCAAACGCTGCAACCGCTCATGCACGGCGGTCAATTCGGTGTGGGCGGCTTGCAATTCGTTGAGCTTCCGTTCCAACTCTTCAACCAGCGAGGCGCTGTGCTCGCGCAGAAAATGCGCTTCCCGTGATTCGGGCTGGCTGCTGCGCGGCTTGCCGATGTGGGCGGAAACTTCATCCAGCAGTTGATTGACGCTGAACGGCTTGCTGATATACCCGTCGCACCCGATGGTGCACGCGCGGTCGGGGTCGTCGGAGATGTTGCGGGCAGTAATGGCGATGATGGGCACGGATGCCAGCGGGGGGTGGTTTCGCAGGCGGGTGACGACGCTGAAGCCGTCCAAATCGGGCAGGTTGATGTCCATCAAAATCAAATCCGGCTGAATGGCAATCGCCTTTTGGATGCCTTCCAGCCCATTCACCGCATCAACCACCGTATACCCGCGACTTTCCAAAATACGCCGCACCAGTTCGCGGTTGTTTTTCAAATCTTCCACATGTAAAATCGTGTAACTTTCTGCCACGTCGCCATCCATTGTCCACGTTTGGTGATACTGCTTCGATTGCACCAGCTATTTTACCCGCAATTTAAGGTTTTGGCGAATGTAAAATATTTCGTGGGGTACTTTGGCAAACAGGGTGATGGTGGTAGAATTTCCAGCACGATATTAATATCACTCAAGAGGAACACAATGACCCAACTATATGGTTTTGAATTAATTGAAGCGCGTGAAATACCTGAATTGAACACCCGTGCCCGGCTCTTTCGGCACAAAAAAACCGGCACGGAACTGCTTTCGCTGGAAAATGACGATGAAAACAAAGTTTTCGGCATCACCTTCCGCACCCCCCCCGACGATTCCACCGGCATTCCCCACATCATGGAGCACTCGGTGCTGTGCGGCTCGCGGAAATATCCCGTCAAAGAACCCTTTGTGGAGTTGATAAAAGGCTCGCTCAAAACCTTTGTCAACGCCTTCACCTACCCCGACAAAACCTGTTATCCCGTTGCCAGCACCAACACCCGCGATTTTTACAATCTGGTGGATGTGTATCTGGACGCGGTATTTTATCCCCGGCTGACGCCGCACATTCTTCAGCAGGAAGGATGGCACTATGAAATGGACGCCCCCGACGCGCCGATACGGTTCAAAGGGGTGGTTTTCAATGAGATGAAAGGGGTGTATTCCTCGCCGGATGATGTGTTGAGCGAATACAGCCAGCAGGTGCTTTTTCCCGACAACACCTACGGGCTTGATTCGGGCGGCGACCCCAAACACATCCCCGACCTGACCTATGAGCAGTTCATTCAGTTCCACAAAACATATTATCACCCTTCCAACGCGCGGGTATATTTTTATGGGGATGATGACCCGGCGGAACGATTGCGCATCGTTGATGAGTACCTGCGTGATTTTGAACCGATGGTGGTGGATTCAGAAATTCCCCTGCAAGAAAAATTCTCCGTCCCCAAACGGGTGGAACGCACCTACGCCGCTAACACCGAAGGCGACAACGGCGGCAAAACCATGTTCACCGTGAATTGGCTGCTGCCGGAGACAAAAGACGTGGATACCGCCGTGGCGTTGAGCCTGCTCTCGTATATTCTGGTGGGCACGCCCGCCGCCGCGCTGCGCAAAGCGCTCATCGACTCCGGCTTGGGGGAAGACCTCACCGGCGGGGGGGCATCCGGTTATGTCCGGCAGATGTTCTTTTCGGTGGGGCTGAAAGGGGTGGCGGATGAAGATGTGGCTGCCGCCGAACAACTCATTTACGATACGCTGGCATCGCTGGCGGCGGAAGGGGTAGACCCCAACATGGTCGAAGCGGGGCTGAACACCTTCGAGTTCCGCCTGCGCGAACAAAACACGGGCAGCTATCCGCGCGGGCTGGCGCTGATGCTTTCCGCGCTGTCGTCGTGGTTGTATGACGGCAGTCCGTTTGAGCCGCTGGCATTCGAGAAGCCGCTCGCCACCATCAAACAGCGGGCGCAAGACCCTGCCTTTTTCCCCAACCTCATCCGCGAGCATTTGCTGGACAATTCGCACCGGGTCACGCTGATTCTCCGCCCCGACCCCGAAAAACAAGCCGCCGATGAAGCGGCGGAGCAGGCGCGATTGGCGGAAACACTAGGAAAAATGTCCCAAAAAGACATAATGCAAGTTGTCGAAAATACAAAAGAGCTCAAAAAAATCCAGGAGACCCCGGACTCCCCGGAAGCGCTGGCGACCATTCCTCATTTGACGCTGGCGGATTTGGACAAAGAAAATAAAACCATCCCCCTGACCGTTGATTCACTGCGGGGGTGTAAATTACTGACTCATGATTTGTTCACCAACGGCATCATCTATTTGGATGTGGGGTTGAATTTACGCGCCCTGCCCGCCGAATATCTGCCGTATGTGTCGCTTTTCAGCGACGCGCTGCTGCACATCGGCACGGAGAGCGAAGACTTTGTGAAGCTCTCCCAGCGCATCGGGCAGAAGACGGGGGGCATTTGGACGTCGTCGTACATTACCCAGCCGCCGGGTATGGATGACCCGCAGGCGTGGTTGATTCTGCGCGGCAAAGCGACCATGGATCACGCCGATGATTTGCTGGCAATTCTGCGCGATGTGCTGTTGACGGTGAAATTCGACAATCCGGAACGTTTCCGGCAGATGGTGTTGGAGGACAAAGCGGGGCAGGAAGCGGGCTTGATTCCGGGTGGGCACGGGGTGGTGAACAGCCGATTGCGGGCGCATTTCACCACCGCCGATTGGGCATCGGAAGTGATGGGCGGGGTGAGCAATCTGTTTTTTGTGCGCCAACTGGTGGATGAGATTGACCGGGATTGGGCGGGCGTGTTGCAGAAACTGGAGACGATGCGCCGTCTGGTGCTGAATCGAAATGCCATGCTCTGCAATGTGACCCTCGATGCGGACAACTGGCGTGTATTCCAGCCGAAGCTCGACGCTTTCCTTTCCGACCTCCCCGCCGCGCCCGTTGCGCCGGAAACATGGCGACGCCCGGAACTGCCCGCCGCGGAAGGGTTGACCATCCCCGCAAAGGTGAATTATGTTGCCAAAGGTGCGAATTTATATGAACTGGGCTACCAATATCACGGCTCAATTTCGGTGATAACCAATTATCTGCGCGCCACATGGCTGTGGGAGCGCGTCCGCGTGCAGGGAGGGGCGTATGGCGGGTTCAGCTCGTTCAGCCGCCAGACCGGGGTGTTCTCTTTCCTCTCCTACCGCGACCCCAATTTGCTGCCGACGCTTGAGGTGTATGACCGCACCGCCGATTTCCTGCGCAATCTCGATTTGAGCCAATCGGAGCTGACCAAATCCATCATCGGCGCGATTGGCGCGATGGACGCTTATCAATTGCCCGATGCCAAAGGGTACACCTCGATGGCGCGCTATCTGAGCGGGTACACGGACGAAATGCGCCAAAAAACCCGCGACGAAATCCTTTCCACCACCGCCGCGCACTTCAAATCCTTCGCCGAGGTTTTGGACGCGGTGAACGAAGAGGGGCACGTGGTTGTTTTGGGGGCGGAGGACGCCATCGAACAGGCGAATGA
This sequence comes from Chloroflexota bacterium, assembly GCA_024278725.1. GTDB lineage: Bacteria > Chloroflexota > Anaerolineae > 4572-78 > 4572-78 > JANTHQ01. The sequence goes on along the minus strand of JAJRSQ010000172.1, from coordinate 2,300 downwards.
GACCCGCAACCGGTGGATGACCGTGCAGTCGGTGTTGTAACCGGCGCGAAACCCACATCTATCCCACAAAATTTTGTGGGATACTGTGGGATAATTGTGGGATAAATGCCGGAATTGTGTGGTGCAACGGGGCGGAAATCCGCTATACTGAACAGTGCCATCGGCATCAGGGGAAACGCTGGTGTTGATGGCACAAATCTTTTTATCGGAGAATGTTATGAAACGTGCGTTTGTTTTCCTGCTGATGCTGCCGCTGCTGGCGGCGTGTGCCGTGCCGAATTCCCCCGCGCCGACCCCCACCGCAAGCCCCGTGCCGCCCACCGCGACCATCATTCCCGCCACGGCAACGCCCATCCCCCCCACGCCGACCCCTGTGCCGCCCACTGCCACCCCCACCCCTGAGCCGGTTGACACGGCGGAACTCTCCGCGCAGTTGATGGCGGAACTGTATCCCCCCGACGGCGTTCCCCCGGCGGATGGCACGGCGATTACCGGCGTGCAGGTGCTGGCGCTCAACGTGCCCGCCGGGCGCGAGCGGCTTTGGGCGGCGTTCTCCACCGGCTTCAACGGTTATCCGCCCGACGAACCCCGCCACTTCATCGCCATTTTCAGCCACGATGCCGATGGCTGGCACAAAAAAGCCTCGCTGGAACTGACCGACCCCGATTATGTGGATGAGGGCAGCGTTCAGCAGGTTGCGCTGGAGCCGTCGCACCTTTGGTTGTGGTTGGAAGGGGGCGCAGGTGCGCATAGCGGTATTTTCAATTTGTTCCAATTCGATGGTGACACTTTGTCGCTGGCGTTGAGCGGTTTCAACGCCTCGCCGGGCGTGGGGCAAATTGTGGATTTGAATGATGACGGCGTGCCGGATGTGATTTTGAACGCCTCCGACCCGTATGTTTTCTGCTATGTCTGCAATGTGAATTTGCCCATATTTCAGGTGTATCGCTGGACGGGGGCGGAATTGGCGCCGGTGACGCTGACCGGATTGGGCGATGATGCCCCCGCCGATTTGCGAGCGGCGAATAATGAAATGGTATCGCTGGCGGAGGCGTGGCTGTGGAAGGATGCGCAATCGGCGCAGAAAAAATTGGCGGGGATGAATCCCGATGACCCCACGGTGGTGTGGAATTTACGATTGGTGACGCTGCATGCCACCGCGCTGGCGGAGGAAATCGGCGTGAGCAGTTATCCGCTGCTGGCGTATATTTTTTATGGGGATTATGACGGCGCGCTGGACATTCTGCGCCAATATTCGGCGGATGAACTCTTTTCGGCGGAGAGCCCGTTGGTGGTGGAGACGCCCGCTTTCGGCTGGGAAGCTGTGTTGCGAGATTGGATTTTCCAAGCCACGGATTTGGCGCTGTCTGAAAAACCGACGCTCGCCACGGCGCATTTTCTGCGCGGCTGGGCGACCTTCATCAATGACGGCATGACGGACGAAGTGCGCGCCGAACTCAAACAAGCGGCATCACTGTCGCCGGATGAACCGTTATTTGTGGCGAGTGAAAAGTTGACGGAGTGATTATTCGTGCAGTGTCCGCGCAATTTGCGCAGCGACGCGGGCATTGTTCAACAGGAGCGCAACATTTGCCCGCATGCTGTCCGCGCCGGAAAGTTCCGCGATGCGGGACAACATGAAGGGGGTGACGGCTTTCCCGTGAATGCCCTGCGCTTCTGCCTCCGATTGCGCCTGAGCGATGACCGCTTCCGCCGCCTCTGCCGCCCATTCATCGGCGAGCGGCACCGGAACCGTGACCAATATCGCGCCCGAAAGATGCATCGCGTCGCGGGAGCGGATGATGGCGGCAACGTCCGCCGGGGTTTCGGCGCGCGCGTCAACGGGAAGCCCGCTCCGGCGGCTGTAAAAGGCGGGGAGTTCATCGGTTTGGTAGCCCAATACCGGCACGGCTTGCGTTTCCAGATATTCCAGCGTGTCGGGCAAATCCAGAAAGGCTTTCATCCCCGCGCAGACCACCGTGATGGGCGTGCGTCCCAGTTCCTGCAAATCTGCGGAAATGTCGAAGGTTGTGCCGCGATGCACGCCGCCGATACCGCCGGTGGCGAAAATTGACAACCCGGCGCGATGCGCAATCGCCATGGTGGCGGCGACGGTGGTCGCGCCGTTTTCTTTTTTTGCCATCACCAATGGTAAATCACGCACCGAACACTTTCGGGCGTGCGGGTCGTTTGCCAGCCCAATCAGCTGTTCATCCGTCAACCCGATGGTGATTTTCCCCTTCAAAATCGCGATGGTAGCGGGAACCGCGCCATTATCGCGCACTTCCTGCTCAATCTTG
>JAJRSQ010000171.1 GCA_024278725.1 Chloroflexota bacterium | reverse complement strand
TGGCGCTGGGGATTGCTGGCGGTGCAGGGCGTGGCGGCGGTGTTGGCGGCGCTGGCGTTCATCCAAACCGATATTTGGCACTTTTTGGGCGTGCGCCAAATTTTGCAAAACGTCCCGCCCGACCATACGCCCTTCAAAGTGGTTGGATTTTACCGCCGGGTGCGCCACCCCGCTTATTTTTTCAGCCTGATTCTGCTGTGGGCTTCCCCCGTGATGACCCTGAATCAATTGACGCTGTACGGCGTGTTCTCCCTCTATTTTTGGGTGGGCGCAATTTTTGAGGAGCGAAAACTGGCGCGGGAATTCGGCGCGGCGTACCGGGATTATCAACGCCGTGTGCCGATGCTTTTCCCGTGGAAAACGTCGCTGTGGAAATGAAAAATCTGCGCAATAAAATTATCATCGGTATTATTTTGGGCGTGGCGGTGATGGTTGGGTTGGGCATTTACGCCGATTTCACCGAGATGGCGCGGCTGTTGCGCGCGTTTCGGTGGGGGCTGCTGCCCGCCATCATCGGGCTGACGGTCGTCAATTATCTGCTTCGATTCTCGAAATGGCATTTTTACCTGCGCCAAATCGGGGTGAAAAACCTGAGCTGGGGAGCGGATTTGCGCGTCTTTTTGGGCGGATTCGGCTTTTCGCTCACTCCCGGCAAAGCGGGCGAGCTGGTGCGATTGCTGTGGCTCAAAAATCTGGCGAATGTTCATCCCGCCAAAACTGCCCCCGTCGCCCTCGCCGAGCGGCTCACCGATGGGATTGCCATGGCAATTTTGTCGCTGGTGGGCGGATTGATGTATCCGCAATTCACCCCCGCCGCGTTGACCATCGGCGCGGTGCTGGTGGTGGCGGTGGTCGTCATTCAGATTCGCCCGCTGGCGCTGTGGGCGCTCGGTGTGGGGGAAAAGCTGCCGCTGGTGTCAAAAATTGCGCATCATCTGCATGATTTGTATGAAAGCGCGTATGAATTGCTGCGGCTGAAAAATCTGCTGGTGGCGGTGACGCTGGGAACGGTGGCATGGGTCAGCGAAGGGGTGGCGCTCTATCTGGTGCTGCGCGGGTTGGGGTTGCCCGCCGATGCGCAATTGGCGGTGCTGTCGGTCTTCATTCTGGCGTTTGCGTCGGTGGCGGGGGGCGCGTCGGGTGTGCCGGGCGGACTGGGCGTGACCGAAGGCGGGTTGACGGGAATGCTGCAACTGCTGGCGGGCGTGTCGGAAAATATTGCCGCCACGGCGACACTGCTCATCCGTTTTGCCACCATGTGGTTCGGGGTGGCGCTGGGGTTGCTCATTCAGGCTATCTGGCGCGATTTTCTGTACGGGCAGAGCGATACCGCCGATTTGGATGCGATGTCGGTGTTGCCGGAAACACCATCGGAATAGAAAAAATACCGGGAATCTATTTCCGGATGAAAGCTTTCGGCAGGCGAAGGGTGAAGGTGCTGCCCTGTCCGGGGATGCCCGCGCTGGTGGCGGAGATGTCGCCGCCGTGGGCGGTGATGATGGCGCGGGCAATCGCCAGCCCCAGCCCGGAGCCGCCTGTGGTACGGGCGCGAGCGCGGTCGGCGCGATAGAAGCGGTCGAACACGTGCGGCAAATCGGCGGCGGCGATGCCCTCGCCGGTGTCCGTCACCGCCAGCCACACCGAGTCCGCGTCACTGCCGCCGTGCAGGGTGACATTTCCCCCGGCGGGCGTGTGGCGGATGGCATTTGCCAGCAGATTGTGCAACACCTGCGACAACCGCGCCGAGTCGGCGGAGACGGGCGGCAGGTCGGGCGGCAGGTCGGCGCGCAGGGTGATGTTTTCGGCGGCGGCAACCGGCTCGAACAGCGAAATGGTGTCGTGTGCCAGCGCGGTTAAATCCACCGTCACCAAATTCAGGGGGAGTTGTCCCGCTTCGGCTTGAGTCAACTCGCGTAAATCGTTCACCAGCCGGATGAGATGGCGGGTTTGGTCGTACAGCCGGGCGATTTCCGCATCATCCGGCTCAAACACCCCATCCAGAATGCCGCGCAAATTTCCCTGCAACACCGTCAGCGGGGTGCGAAGTTCGTGCGCCACATCCGCCACCAGATTTTGGCGCAGCGTTTCCGCCTGTTCCAGCGAGGCAGCCATTTCGTTGAAAGATTGCGCCAAATCGGCGATTTCCTGCGCGCCCGATTCCGGCACGCGCTGGCGCAGATTCCCCCGCGCGATGCTCCGCGCGGCGGCGGCGAATTGCTGGAGCGGGGCGCTCAACCCCCGCGCAATCAGCACCCCTAGCACAATCCCCAAAATACCCGCGAGCACGCCCGCTTTTAAAATGGATTGGTTCACTTCCGCCAGAAATGCCTGTTCGCCCGCACTTAAATTGACATCACCGGGCGTGGAAAATTGCACGTAGCCGATGATTTTCCCCTGCCATTCCAGCGGAATGGCGGCGGCAAGGTCGGCGCGGCTCAAACGGGATGTGCCATCGAAGCCGTATACCACCGTTCCCGCCGCGTCCGTCACGGTCACGCTCGCCATTCCGTGCCGCGCGCCCATTCCCATACGTCCCGTGCCCATCATACCACCGGGCATAGCGGCGTCGAGGATGGTATCCACGCCGTCCCAGCTCCCCGTTTCGGCATAAAAACGGGTCAAATCATCCAGCATGGTGGATGACATCATTTGCGACTGGAAAACATAGCGCCGAAATTGGGTGCTGACCTGCGAATTAATGAGCAGGGCAACGGTTATCAATCCGATGATGGTGACGGCGGTGAATGCCAGCGTCAGTTTTACCCAGAGTTTGTTCATAAAAATACTCGCTTATACGTCGGGTGAAAAACGATACCCGACGCCATACACCGTTTGAATGTAGGTGGGGCGTTTGGGGTCGGGTTCGATTTTTTTGCGCAAATTTTTGATGTGACTGTCGAGGGTGCGTTCCATGCCTTCATATTCATAGCCCAAACCCTGCTCAATCAATTCCGAGCGGGTGAAGGCGTAGCCGGGACTTTCGATGAGCATGTGCAGGAGTTTGAATTCCGTGGGGGTCAATTCCACCGGCGCGCCGTTGAGGGTGGCTTCGTGGCGTCCGGTGTCCACCGTCAGCGCGCCGGCGTGGAAAATGCGCGCGCTCGGCGCGGCGGCAGAGGGGTTCGCGCGGCGGAGTACCGCTCGCACCCGCGCCACCACTTCGCGGGGGTTGAAGGGTTTGGTGATGTAATCGTCCGCGCCCAATTCCAGCCCGACGATGCGGTCGGTGTCTTCCACCCGCGCGGTGAGCATGATGATGGGGGTGGCGGCGATGGCGGCATCGGCGCGGACAATGCGGGTGATGTCCCAGCCGTCGCGGTCGGGGAGCATCAAATCCAGCACCACCAAATCGGGTTTTTCGCGGCGGATGGTGTGCAGTGCGGTTTCGCCGTCGTGCGCGGCAAACACCGTGAAGCCCGCCTGTTCCAGATAGGCGCGCACCAGCCGCACAATTTCTTTGTCGTCATCCACGACTAAAATTCGATGGGTCATAAGCTCTCCTCACCTCATTTCTGACCATAGTATAGCACAAAAATGCGGAGGGGGTATGGATGCCGGGAGCGTTTTCCACAAAAAAAACCTGCCCGATGCCGGAGCGTCGAGCAGGTTTTGGGAGGAAAGCGTGATACTTTATTGAACGTACATGCTGCCGGCGGTGTTGTTCCAGCCGTTCATTCCACCGCGACCGCGTGTGCCGTCGAAGTTGCCGCCCATCCCGTAGCCGCCGCCCATCATTCCGCCGCGACCGTGCATGCTGCCCATTTCCGCGCCGTGGTTGCCCATTTGGCTCATCCAGTCGGCTTGTTCTTGGGTGATAGTGCCGTCTTCAACGGCTTGCTGCAGCGCTTCACCGCGGATGGATTGCATTTTTTCCCAGACGGTGTTGATGTCGATGCCACGTTCTGCGGCGATGTCGTACATCGTTTTCCCGGCGTCCATTTCGGCTTCAAATTCCGCTTCGGTCAGCCCCAGCGCTTCGGCGATGGCGGGGTGCATGATTTCTTCCATCCCGTCCATATCGAAGCCCATGAAACTTTCCATTTGGTCGTGCATCGTTTCGTGGTCGAAGTTGGCGCCCATTCCGTAGCCGCCGCCCATCATTCCATATCCGCGTCCCATAAATCCATTGTAATTTTCGGGTGTTTGCGCGAATGCGGTCACGCCCACTGCCAATGCGCCAATCACTGCGATAACTGCGATAATCCCTGCGATTTTCCAATACGATTTCATGATTAAACCTCCGTGTGGTTTCAGTAATTTTCATTTACACCCATAGTTTACCAGCCAAATATGGAAAAGTGATGGAGATTGTGTGTAAATTCAATGATGTTTCGCGGCAGTTTGACATATTTCACCGGATAATAGAAAATCCTTACAGGAGAAACCATTATATGGACAGCGACCAAGATGTGTTCGACATTTTAAACGGGGCGGCAGACGATGCCACCGAGCCCCGACCCCTGCCACTCCGCGCCAAAATCATCATCGTTCTGGTGATTGTGGCGATGCTGTTGCTGTTGGCGCATCCCATTGTGCTGACCATTCTGCGCGACATTCGCATACCGCAACCGATGCCCACACCCACACCATCGCTGTGGCAATTGGCGGCGATATGGTGATATTTGAGGAAGGATAGGAGACGTCTATGGCAGTTCCCTACGGCGAAAACGAATATATTTACGGACTGCACGACCACGAAACCGCCAGCGAAAAGTTGATGCGCACCGGCAGTAAAGCCAAAGGCTGGTACGTCATCACCGAGAAAATCGGTTCAAACCCCAACGACCACGGCAGCCGCAGCTACAAAAAAATCGCCGACCGGGGTTTCGGGGTGATTGTCCGGCTCAATAATTCATACGCCGATGAACAGGGCACGATTCCCCGCTCGTCCCAATATTTGAACTTTGCCCAGCGCGTGGCGAATTTCGTCAAAGGCTCCAAAGGGGCGCATATTTGGATTATCGGCAATGAAGTGAACATGCGCCGCGAACAGCCCCCCGGCGAGGTCATCACCCCGCGCCGGTACGCCGAATGTTACACCCTGGTGCGCCGCGCCATCAAACAACTGCCGGGGCATCAAAACGATGTTGTCCTCACCAGCCCGATTGGTCCGTGGAACGGTGAAACATGGTATGAAGCCGACCCGCAGGGGGCGTATCCCGCCAATAAAATCGCCGGTGCGCCGAATGTGCCGCCGTACAATGGCTTCTTTGGCGATTATATCCGCTATCTGCGCGATATGCTGGTTGCCATCGGCGCGGAAAATTGCGACGGTATCGCCCTGCACGCCTACACCCACGGCTACGACCCCGACCTGATTTTCAGCAATGAAAAGATGGGCAATCCCTTCCGGCGGTATTTTTTCCAGTTCCGCACCTACCGTGACCAGATGCACGCCATTCCGTGGGCGTTCCGCCGCCTGCCGGTGTACATCACGGAAGCCAATGGGGATGTGGAACCCGGCACGAAAATTCGCTGGCCCGATGTGAACAGCGGCTGGGTCAAAAATGCGTATCGGGAAATTAATAATTGGAACAAAAGCGGCAATCAGCAAATCCGATGTGTGGCGCTCTATCGCTGGTTCACGGATGACGCATGGACAATCAAGCCTAAAAAGAAGGTTCAGCAGGATTTGAAAGACGCGGTGAAATTCAACTTCAAATACGACCCCGACTTCGTGCCGCAAAAACCGCCCGTGCCTGAAATCAACATTCGGGACATCAGCGCGAGCCTGCCCACCAACCCGAATCTCCCGCCGTACCCGACCCGTTCCCGCGCGGAGATTCGGCGGTTTGTGCTGAATCACACCGCCACCCCGCCGACCGTCACCCCGCAGCGCATCGCGGAATTTCAAACCCAAAACCAGAAACGCCCCCGACCGGGCATCGCCTACCATTTCTGCGTCACCGATACGGGCGAAATTTACCAGACCCAACCGTTGGAAACCGTCTCCGACCACGCCGGGCAATTCAGCGCCGACAGCGTCGGCATCGTGCTCATCGGCAACTTCACCGACACTCCGCCCCCCGCTACCCAGCTCGAAGCGGTTGCCGCGCTGCTGGCGAATCTAGCGGTGGAATTGGACATCCCTTTGGATGGCAGCACCATTTTGGGCTACCGCGAACTGGCTATCACCGCCAGCCCCGGCGACACCTTCGACCAATGGAAGCCGACGCTGGTCTCGCTGGCGGAATCGATGCTGGCGGAGGGCGTTTCAACCACGCCCGGTTATCGCGCCGAGGTGGTGAGCCACAACACCCCCATGCAGATGGCGGCTGCCGAAACGCGCATCGTCGCCATCACCCTGAAAAATACGGGGAAATTCACCTGGGCGGCGGGCGGCGCGAATCCGTTCCATCTGGGTTTCCGCTGGTTCACCCCGCAGGGGCAGATGGTGCAACTGCCCGCGCAGCTTGACTTCCGCACCACCCTCCCCTTCGACATTCCACCGGGGGAAACGGTGAGTTTGCAGGCGCGGTTGCGGACGCCCGACGCGCCCGGAAACTATCGGTTGCGGTGGGATATGGTGCAGGAAATGGTGACATGGTTCGCCGACCAGGGGGAACCGGGGCTGGAAATTTCGGGGATTACCATCACCGGCGCGGCGGGCGGCATTTCCGAGCCGGTGGTCTCGCCCGGCACAGTGGCAATCCGGGACATCAGCGCGAGCCTGCCCACCAACCCCGCTCTGCCGCCGTACCCGACCCGCTCGCTGGGGCAGATTCGGCAATTCGTGTTGAATCACACCGCCACCCCACCGACCGTCACCCCGCAGCGCATCGCGGAATTTCAGACCCGGAACCAGAAACGTCCCCGCTTCGGCATTGCCTACCATTATTGTGTCACTGACGCGGGCGAAGTTTATCAGACCCAGCCGCTCACCGTGGTTTCCGACCACGCCGGGCAATTCAACGCCGAAAGTGTCGGCATCGCGCTCATCGGCAACTTCACCGACACCCCGCCCCCGGCGGCGCAAATTTCCGCCACGGCGGCGCTCATCGCGCAGGTGGCGGCGCAGCTCAACCTGCCCGCCGACGCGAGCGATATTTTCGGCTACAGCGATTTGGCAGTGACCGAGAGTCCCGGCAAAACGTGGGCGCAGTGGCGCGACACCCTCATTTCGCAGGCGCAGACCTTGCGCGGCGGCAGCGTCGTCACCCATCCCGTCCCTCCGGGCGGTGGGGGAACGCCCGTGCCGGCGGGGAAGCTCATTCGGCATTACCTGCTGCTCTGGCATCACGGCGGCGACAATTGGGCGGAATGGGATTTGCTCAGCGCGGTGGATTATATCGGCGCGTTCAAGCCCACCGTCGGCTTTTCAGTGGTGGAAGCGAAACTGGCGGAATACGTCACCATCGTCGGCGGGACGGCGGGTGTGCCCGCCGCCGTCGAGCAGGAATTGCGACAAGCCGGTTGCAAAGTCGAGCGGCTCGCCGGGGCAACGCAGGAAGAAACCAACCAAATGCTGTACGATTTGGTCGCCGCCGGGCGTCCGTTTCGCACGTTAAGCTGACAGCCGATAGCTGTTAGCTGAAAGCTAAAAATGACCCGACTCATCTTCCACATCGACCTCGATGCGTTTTTCGCATCGGTTGAGGAAATTGAACAGCCCGAATTGCGTGGCAAGCCCGTGGTCGTCGGCGGTAAAGCCGACGGACGGGGCGTGGTCGCCTCGGCGAATTATGCCGCGCGGAAATTCGGCGTGCGCAGCGCTATGCCCACCGTGCAGGCATTGCGACGCTGCCCGCAGGCGGTGGTTGTGCCCCCGCGCCATCAATTGTACAAAGACTATTCCCGCCGGGTGATGGACATTCTGCGCCGGATGAGTCCCGAAATTGAACAAATTTCCATTGATGAGGCTTTTTTGGATATGACCGGGCGTGTTTTGGGGCGCGCCACGCCCCTTGATGTGGCACGGCGATTGAAACAACGCATCCACACCGAATTGGGACTCACCGCCTCGGTGGGGATTGCCGCCAACAAATTGGTGGCGAAGGTCGCCAGCGATTTTGAAAAGCCGGACGGGCTGACCTTTATTCGTCCCGGCGCGGAAGCCGATTTTCTCGCCCCGTTGCCCGTGCAGAAGTTGTGGGGCATCGGTCCCAAAACCACAGCGGAACTGAACGCGCTCGGCGTGGAAACCATTGGGCAGTTGGCGAAACTCTCGGAAGAAAATCTGGTGGCGAAATTCGGGGCACACGGCGCGGCGATGCGGCGGCACGCGCTCGGCATCGACAACCGCCCCATCCAAACCACCCGGCACGCCAAATCCATCAGCCGGGAGACCACTTTTGTGGAAGATGTGGCGGATGCCGAATTGTTGCGGCGCACGCTCACCGAAATGAGCGAAAATCTGGCGGCACGATTGCAAAAAAAAGGCGTCACCGCGCGCACGGTCACGCTCAAATTGCGATATGGAGATTTCAGCACGCTGACGCGCAGCATCACCCGTGACCCGCCCACAAATTCGGCGGATGATATTGCCCGTTACGCCCATTTTCTGCTGGCGCGGCACTGGCAATCACATCGCCCTTTGCGGCTGGTTGGGTTGGGGCTGAGTCAATTTGTGCGCGGTGCGGTTCAGCCCAAATTGTTCGATATTTGAGGGGAAATTTGGTTTTCAGCAGATTGCCCGAAGCGTGCAAGAAAATTCCAAAACGGAACGCAGATACCGCAGATTTTTCCTGATTTTCACCGATAAATTTAAAAATCTGCGAAAATCTGCCTCATCCGTTCAATCTGTGTTCTATATCCTTTAAACGTGTCAGGTAACTGGATTTCCCTCCAGACTTTCCAGCGCCAGCGAGACGATTGCCGCCCACGCCAGCACTTTGAATTCGTGTTTCATCAGCGCCGTTTTAACTTCCGCGTGCGGGAGGAGGAGCAATTCCTGCTCTTCCAAATCGTCCGCGTCGATTTCAGTCACTTTTTCCGCGCCCTGCGCCAAAAAGAAGTGCGCCACCCCCGCCCCGCGATTCCCGTCCACCGCATAACTGCCCAGCGATGTCCATCGCTCGGCGCGATAGCCTGTCTCTTCCCGCAACTCCCGTTGCGCCGCCGCCAGCGGGTCTTCCCCCGGCTCGATGTACCCGCCCACCACCGCCAGCGATGTCCCTTCAATGGCGTATTTTGTCTGCCGAAAGCAGATGAATTCCCCCCCGGCGGTGACTGCCACCACGTTGATGTAATCCGGGGTGGCAACCCACGCCCAATTGGGGATGGTGCGCCCGTCGGGCAGTTCAATCGTTCGCATTTCCACCGAAAGATACGGCTGGGCATCCAGCACCGTGCGGCGGTCGAGGGTTTTCCAGGGGATAAATTTAGCGGTCATTTTTCACCAGGGCTTCAAATTTTTTCAGTTGCGCCATCTGCGGCGGCATAATTTTAATGAACGGACGGGCGCGTCGAATGAGCGCCAGCGCGTTTTCCAGCGTGTACCCCGCGTTGATGAAATACGCCGCCGCCATCGTCGGGGCGCGTCCCACGCCGCCCGCGCAGTGGATGTACACTTTTCTCCCCGCCGCTACTTCCGCTTCGATGAACGCCACGCCCTGCCGCAAATGCGCCATGCTGATGGCATCATCATCGACCGTGGGCAGATGAAGATAGTGCGCCAGCGCCAGCCCGTGCGCCGCGTCATCAAATTCGATGCGCAGATTCACGTCGGCGGTGATACCGCGCGCTTCGAGCATGCGTTTTCCCCGCCGGTTAAATTGGGGTCCGACAAAAATTTGCGGCGTGATTTCGCTGAAACGGAGCATCGGCACGCCGGTGAGTTTGGGAATGCCGCGCCCGACCATCCACAGCAGGGTGGTGCGCACGCCTTGATTTTTCAGGCGGAAGGCGAGAATCTTCCAGCCTTTGCGAAATTTTCTGATAAGAGTCATGGTATCCGTCCGACAAAAAACAAGCGAGACAATAGCTGCCTCGCCTGTGGGGGTGATGCATCAAGCGGGTTATTCGATTTTTTTGATTTTGAAGGTGATTTTTCCGGCGGGCGCTTTCACCACAACTTTTGCGCCGACTTTTTTGCCCATCAGCGCGACACCCAACGGCGATTCGTTGGAAATGTGTCCGTTCAGCGCGTCCGCTTCCGCCGAGCCGACAATCTTGTAGGTTTCCGGCTCGTTGGTGCCGTCTTCCACCACGGTCACCGTGCTGCCGAGCGCCACCTTGTTTTTGTTGGCGCTTTCTTCGATGATAACCGCTTCGCGCAGTTGTGCTTCCAGCGTTTGAATGCGCCCTTCGAGGAATGCTTGCGCGTTTTTGGCTTCATCATACGCCGAATTTTCGCTCAAGTCCCCTTCTTCCTTCGCCTGTTTGATGGCTTCGGCGACTTCGGCGCGTTTTACCGTTCGCAAATATTCCAGTTCATCTTCCAGCTTTTGCTTCCCTTCGGGGGTCAAATATACCGGCTTCGCTACCATAGGTCACTTCCTGAAATGAGTGTGTCAATACAAAATAAAAAGTGAGACCGCTGGTACAGGTCTCCCACGCCGTACTATTATACAATATTTTTGATTTTTGTAAAGAGAGTGCGGAAAATTTGGTACGGCTGTTGCAAAGTAAATTTTAAGGTTGCCGGTTTTCATGATTTCACGCCGCAGGGGCGATTTGCGAGCCGCTCTTACGCATTTTCTTCCGGTTTTAATGAAAATCGGTGGCGTTGTAGTAGGGGCACGCTGCAGCGTGCCCCTACATTTCCTGCGCAAAGTATTGTTTGTCAAGCGACTTTGCAACAGCCCTGAAAATTTGGGAGCAATTAGCGGGTTATTTGTTGATTCCCGAAGTTT
>JAJRSQ010000170.1 GCA_024278725.1 Chloroflexota bacterium | reverse complement strand
GTTATGCCGGCGTAAAATTGCGGCAACAGGGGAATGATTGCATCGGCAAAGAGGGGCAAAGTGGATTCGATGATGAAAACGATGGTGATGGCTGCCAGCAGCACGTACACCCAAAACGGTTTGCCCAACGGCAGGGGCAGCCCGCGCATGGGATGCGGCGTCTGGGGCGGTTCCGGCGGCGACCATTCCGGCTGATTGGGCATCACAGGATCACCTCCGGGCGATGCAAGCGGCGGTGTTCGGCTTTGATGATGGCGGCGATGGTGGCGCAGGTTTCGTCAAGTTGGTCGTGGCGGTTCACCACCAGATAATCGAACATGCCGACACGCGCCTGCTCTTTCCGCGCGGTGGCAATGCGGATTGCCAATTGTCCCGCCTCTTCGGTTTTGCGCTGTTCCAGCCGGTGCACCAACGCCTCCTCCGATTCGGCGGACAGGTAGATGAGAATCGCTTGCGGCACCATCTTGCGGATGGTCTCCGCACCCTGAACGTCAATGCGCATGATGACATCTTTCCCGCTGGCGAGCGCCTTTCGCACCTGCGCTTTGGGAATGCCCTTATAGTCGCCGTAAACGATGGCGTATTCCAGCAACTCGTTAGCATCAATCATTTTGGCAAAATCTTGTTTAGAAACGAAAAAATAATCTTTGCCGTCCACCTCGGTGGGGCGTTTGGGGCGAGTGGTTGCCGTCACCACAAAGTGGAACGGATAGCCCAATTCTTTCATCCGTTGGATGGTCACATCTTTGCCCACGCCGGATGGTCCGGAAATTACCACGAGCACGGGTTTTTCTTCAAACGTATAAGGGTCAATGGTGTTGGTCATAAAGTCTCCCGGAAGGTTGTTTGTTTAGTTATACTCAACTTGTATCAGTTTAGCAATTTGGAAATGGTGGCGCAAATACGGTATAATGGTATGTCAACTATTTCAAGGAGGCGGAAATTATGCCAATCTATGAATATGGATGTTACGACTGCCATAAGCGGGTATCGGTATTTTTTAGAAGCATTTCTGCCGCCGAAAACGGCACGGCACATTGTCCGCGCTGCGGCGGAACCAATCTCAAGCGATTGGTCTCGCGGGTGGCGCGCATCCGCTCGGAAGATGAACGGCTCGACGCGCTGGCAGACCCCGCCAATTTGGGCGGGTTCGATGAAAACGACCCCAAATCGCTGGCGAAGTTTATGAAAACGATGACCCGTGAAATGGGTGATGAAATCGGGGATGAGTTGGGACCGGAGTTTGATGAAGTGGTTGACCGGCTGGAGAAGGGGCAATCGCCGGAGGAAATTGAAAAAGAAATGCCCGAACTGGGCGAGAATATGCCCGGCGGCGGGGGCGCACCTGCCGCCGATGATTGGTTCGGATAAAAGTACACACAATCGAAAAAATGTGTTATAATTTTGTAATATTGTAACCGCTAACCGTAGAAAGTGCCGCACTATGAATTTGGAAATCAAACCCATTCGTTCTCTTTACGATTTAAAACGGGTGCATGACATCCAGCGCCAAACTTGGGGCTATCGTGACCTGATGGTCATTCCATATACCCAGCTTGTTTCAGTGCAGCACAGCGGCGGCACACTTCTGGGCGCATATGTGAACGGGCAACTGGTGGGCTTCGTTTACGGTTATCTGGGAATGTCCGGCAGCAGCCTCTATCTGTTCAGCCAGCGTATGGGTGTTTTGCCGAATATGCAGAGCAAAGGCATCGGTATGGCGTTGAAACTTGCCCAGCGCGAGCAGATGTTGCGGCAGGGGATTGATTTGATTATCTGGACTTATGACCCTCTGCTGGGCAAAAATGCGATGCTCAATATCGAAAAACTGGGCGGCATCGTGCGCACTTACGTCCGCGAAATTTACGGGCGGGTGGAAAATCCGCTGCAAGCCGGGCTGGCGACCGACCGCTTCCTGTGCGAATGGCATCTGCTGAGCGACCGCGTGCGCGAACGCATCCATAACCCGCACCAACCCCCTGCCCCCCGCGATTGGCTGGACAGAGAAGACTACCGGCTGGTGAATTACGCCAACTGGGCAAGCGAACTTCCCCGCCCCATCGCCGCCGACTTGGAGCTGGACGACCCGGTACTGCTGGTGCAAGTGCCCTCGAATATCCAGACCATCAAACGGCGAGACCTGGCGATTGCGCGCGGTTGGAGCGCCACCACCCGCCAGATTTTCGAATCATATTTCCAGCAAGGGTATGTCATCACCGGCTTTGCCAGCGAGAAAAAACTCAATACCCCCAACGTCTACCGGCTGGAAAAAATTTCCATCGCCTCAACCGTCGATTTCTCATCGTGGATTTCCGGCATTGAGGACGACGAAGCGAACAACACAACCACATCAATCCAATAATGACGGTGATTGTGCGACATCATGTTTTTCTTTCGCCCCATCTGGATGATGTGGTTTTGTCATGCGGGGGAACCGTGGCGCAACTTTGCCGCGACGGCGCTTCCGTCACCATTCTGTCCCTCTTCACCGGACAAATCGCCGAAACCGCCCCGCTGTCGCCATTTGCAGCGCTGTTGCATCAACTCTGGGGCAGCCCCGCGCAGGCATACGCCGCACGCCGCACGGAAGATGTCGCCGCGCTGGCTCAATTCGGACTCAAACCCCACTGGCTCGATTGGCTCGATTGCATCTATCGCGGGGATGCCGCCACCGGCACGTGGTATTATCCCGATGGCGACGCTTTATTCGGGGCGCGCCACCCCGCCGAAGAAAACCTGCCGCAACAACTGGCGC
>JAJRSQ010000169.1 GCA_024278725.1 Chloroflexota bacterium | reverse complement strand
GGAGCTGAAAAACAAAGCGTAGGTTTTTTTCAGGCAAAAAAGGCGATGGAAATTTCTCCGTCGCCTTTTTTTATTTGCCCGTCACATCCGCCTGCCCGCCTGAATGTCGCCCGCGGTCAAACCCTCGGCGAAGAACGCCCACAGCCCGAGCAATGCTTCCGGCAACGCCTGCGAGATATGCACCAGCACCACCGCCGCCGCCACCACCGCTTTCTGCTCATCCGTCACCAACGGCGCACCGATGAGTTGAAAGCTGATTGCCAGTGTGAGATACCCCGCCCCCTCAAACAGCCCGACACCGCCCGGCGCGCCGGGGATGGTCAACCCGAAAGCGAGCATCGGCAGCAGCAACACCGCCGCAAAAAAGGGTACCGGCGCGTGAAAATCAAACGCCAGCAGCACGGGATAGAATGACAACGGGATAAATGCCCACGTCGCCAGCGAGAGAATCGTCACCATGAAAAGTTGTTTCCCGTCCCGCAGCGATTCCAGCCCACCGGCGAATGCCGCCATCAGCGTCAGCACTTTTTCCGCCAGCACGGCGGGCAACAGCCGCCCAACCAGCGCCTCGAACCAGTGGCGGCGCGTCAGAAAAAAGACAATCCCCGCCAATGCCAGCAGATAAAATGCCGCGCCCACCATTCCGATTTTCTGCAATTGCGCATCGCTCACGCCGAAAAGCACCAGCCCCACCAGAATGAGCAGCATGGTCAACCCGTCGAAAATCCGCTCAACCACCACGGTGGCGAATGCGCCCGTTTTTGAAATGCCGGTGGAACGTCCGATGACATACGCCCGCAGAAATTCGCCGGCGCGGGCGGGCAACACCATATTCCCGCCGATGCCAATCATCCCCGCCCGAAACGCGGGCGCGAAGGGAATCTCGCCCACCGGCTTGAGCAACCATTGCCAGCGCCAAATCCGAAACAACAAATGCACCATCAACGCCGCCACGGATGGAACCATCCACCACCAGCGCGCCGCCGCCAATGCGGTTCCGACTTCGCGCAAATTGAGCTGCGCAAAAACTAAATCGAGAAAAAACAGACTGACCCCGACATTGAGCGCATTGGTGCGCCAATTGGCGGGTAAACGGTTCGCCGCCGCCAGCAGGGCAATTACCCCGAAAAACACCGCCATCGAAATGTGAACGCCATCGCCGAGCGATACCGCCCGATACACAAAAAAGACGGCGAGCAACGCCAGAATCAGCATCGGCGTCAACTGCGCCGCGTTCTTTTTTAGCCACTCAAATAATGATTGCAATGAACTTCTCCCTAAATTGACATTTATCCGTTTCCCACTGATAATTGTCCATTATAACCGATTTATACCGAGAAACCAATGTCGAATCCCAAAAATACATATCAACTTTTGGATAGCGGTAATTTTGAAAAACTGGAACAGGTGGGGCGTTACCGGCTCATCCGCCCCAGCCCGCAGGCGATATGGCAACCGCGTCGCCCAAAATTGTGGCGCACCGCCGATGCGCACTACCGGCGCAGCAGATCCGGCGGCGGCAGTTGGTCGTTCAAACAGAAATTGCCGGAACAGTGGCACATTCAATATGGCGGCTTGACGCTGAAAATCAAGCTGACCAATTTCGGACATTTGGGCGTTTTTGCGGAACAAGCCGAAAATTGGCGCTGGATTGCGGCGCAGATTGCCAAATCGAAACGGAAACCCGTGCGGGTGCTGAACACCTTCGCCTACACCGGCGGGAGTTCGCTGGCGGCGGCACAGGCGGGCGCAGAAGTGGCGCACGTGGACGCGGCGCGCGGCATCGTCAGTTGGGCGCGGGAGAATGCGACGCTTTCCGGGCTGGATGACCGCCCCATCCGCTGGCTGGTGGACGATGTGGGAAAATTTGTGGCGCGGGAAATTCGACGGGGGCACAAATATGACGGCATCATCCTCGACCCGCCATCATTCGGGCGCGGCAAAAAAGGGGAAGTGTGGAAATTTGAAAACGACCTCCCCAAATTGCTCGAAATGTGCCGTCAAATTTTAAGCCCGACCCCGCTATTTGTGCTGTTGAGCGCCCATACGCCCGGCTTCACCCCGCTTGCGCTGGAAAATCTGTTGGGGGATATGATGCGCGGCTTCGGCGGCACGTTGTCCCATCTGGAAATGACCATCCCGGAAGCGGATGGCTCGCGCCGTTTGCCCAGCGGCACAATGGCGCGATGGACGGCGGAATGAGGCGTGACAAGCGACGGATGTGCAACCTTGCAACCCTGCAACCTTGAACTTTGAACTTGGGACTTTGAACTTGAAACCGACCCCCATCACCAGCCTGCAAAATCCGAAAATCAAAAATGTGGCAAAATTACGCCAACGGAAACACCGCGACCGTCAGGGGTTGATGCTGATTGACGGCGCGCGCGAGTTGGGGCTGGCGCTGGCGAACGATTTTCCGGTGGAAACGGTTTTTGTGTGGGATGAACGGGCAGCCCGGCACGCCGACCTGCTGGCGCGAGCGGCGGCGCGCTCGGTGCGGACGCAGCCGGTGACGGAAAATGTGTTCCGCAAAATCGGCTACGGCGACAACCCCGATGGCGTGCTGGCAGTCGCCCCCCAACCCGATTTCCCGCTCGATGCGCTCCCCTGCCCGCCCGACGCGCTTTTTCTGGTGGCGGAGGGGGTGGAAAAACCGGGCAATCTCGGCGCGATGTTGCGCTCGGCGGACGCAGCGGGCGTGACCGCGCTCATCCTGTGCGACAGCGTGACCGACATCTGCAACCCGAACACCATCCGCGCCAGCCGGGGCGCGTTTTTCACCGTGCCGGTTGCGGCGGCATCCTCTGCCGACACCCTGCGTTGGTTACGCGCAAACGGGGTGCAAATTGTGGCGGCATCGCCCGCCGGAAAAGATTATCATTTCGAGGTGGATTTGCGCCCCGCCACCGCGATTGCGGTCGGCGCGGAACACACGGGGTTGACAGCGCGCTGGTTCGATGAAACTTTGGCGAAGATTCCGATGTTCGGGCAGGTTGATTCGCTGAATGTCGCTCAAAGCGCGTCAATTCTGTTGTTTGAGGCAGTGAGGCAGCGGCTTTCAAATGACGAATGATGAACGATGAATGACGAATGGGCAGACAGCCGTCAGCCCTATCTCTATCCCTATCTGCCAAAGAACCAATCTCTAATCGCCAACCACCACCCGCATCCACGCTCGCAATTCCGGCGAGGGGTCGGGCGGGGTGAGGATGGTCAACAGGTAGGTGACGGGATACGCCCCGTTGGCGATATTTTCCGGCGTGGGGAGAATATCCTCCACCGCCAACACCTTCACCGAATCATCTACCAGCGCCGCACTGATGTAACCCACCGCGCCCGGCGTGTCCGCCACAAACGCCCGCAGAGCCTCGGCATCGGGGAAGACCCGCGCCATCGGCGTGATGCGTTGCCCCGTCATCACCCGCTCATCGAAAATTGCCCGTGTGCCGGAATCGCGCTCGCGCACGGCGACGGTCACATCCCCCGCGCCATTCGGAATATCCCCCCAGCGATAAATCTCGCCCGCAAACAAACGTTGCAATTCCAACAGCGTCACCCCTGCCACCCCATTATCGGGATGGGTGATGATGGCGATGCCGTCGCGGGTGAGCGGCAATTGTTCAAACCGGTCCGCTCCGGGCAGCAACGCCGAGACCACCGCCGCATCCGCCGCCCCGTTCCACAGCGCGTCGAGCGCGCGCACCGTGGCGCGTTCATCCACCGAGACGGTCACGGTGGGATTGGCGGCAGAAAAGGCTTTCGCAACGCGCAAAACCGATGCGCTCGCCGCCGGAACCGTCACCACCCGCAACGCGACCGGCGCGGGCGGCTCCACCGTTTGGGAGCAGGCAGCGAGGGTCACAATGAACAATGAAAAGTTAAAAATGAACAATACGAATTTGCGAATCAGCAAATCGCCAATCTCCAATCAACCAATCTCTATCGTATCAGCGCCATCACCAGCATAAAGAGTCCGAATGCCCACACGTACCCCACAAACACATACAGACTGCGGCGGCGAATATAGGTCAGAAAATAATGGATGGCGGCATACCCGCTGAGCAGTGCGGCGATGAACCCCACCGCCAGCAGGGTTATTTGGTTGGATTGAATCCCGACATCGAGCGCGTCTTTAAATTGCAGTGCCCACGCGCCGAAGATAATCGGCAGGGCGAGCAAAAAACTGAACCGCGCGGCGGCTTCCCGTTTGATGCCCAGCACCAGCCCGGCGGCGATGGTTGAGCCGGAACGGGAAATCCCCGGCGCGATGGCGGCGGCTTGCGCCAGCCCGATGAGGATGCCATCTTTCCAGCCGATGGACTCCAATTCACGCACGCGCTGCGCCATCCTTTCGCTGAAAAAGAGAATCGCGCCGGTGATGAGCAGGAAAATCGACACCAGCACCGGCGTGCCGAAAAGTTGCTCGAACAAATCGTTGAGCAGATACCCCGCCAACGCCGCCGGCACTGAACCGACCACCAGCAGCCAGCCCAATTTGCCGAAAGGGTCATCCAGATTGCGGTCGCGCAGGGTTTTCAGCACCCCCAGCACAATCTGCCCGATGTCTTTGCGGAAATAAATCACCACAGCCACCAGCGTGCCCAAATGAACGGTGGTATCGAAGGTGAGACCGGGCGCGTCCCAATTGAGCAGCCACGGAATCAGCACCAAATGTCCACTGCTGGAAATGGGCAGAAACTCCGCCACGCCTTGTAAAATTCCGAGTATGATTGCTTGAAGGATGGTCATAAAGCCTCGCTTTCAGTTTTCAGCCGTCAGTTTTCGGTTTTTAGGGCGTGTTGACGTTTTGTCTTTTCCGGCAGAATGGTGCTTTTTCCGTCGTAGGGGTGACCCTTGTGGTCGCCCGGTACCGGGGGCTTGGGGGTAGGGGCACGCTGCAGCGTGCCCCTACAACGCCATCTTTCAATGAATTTGGACAAACGTCAACAGAACCTAGTTTGCAGTTGTCAGTTTTCGGTGGGCAGTTGGCTGATAGCTGACGGCTGATTGCCGAAAACTAAAAACTGACAACCCTCAACGATTTCCCCATCCTGCCAAAAACGCCGATTGATATTCCACGAAAGTATCGTTCAAAATACTTTCGCGGATATTGCGCATGATGTTCAGCAGAAAATGGATATTGTGCAGCGTCGCCAGATGCATGCCCAGAATTTCATTGGCTTTGACGAGATGGCGCAGATACGCCAAACTGAAATTTTGGCAGGTGTAGCAGGTGCAGGTCGGGTCGATGGGCGCGTGCTCGCGGGCGTATTGCGCTTTACGCAGATTGATGCGCCCGTGCGGGGTAAAAACCGCCCCGTGCCGCGCGATGCGCGTCGGCAGCACGCAGTCAAATTGGTCAACCCCGCGCGCCACGCACTCAAACATATCTTCGGGGCTGCCGACCCCCATCAGATAGCGCGGTTTATCCTTCGGCAAAATGGGATGCACCACTTCGAGCATCGCGTGCATCTCCGCCTTCGATTCGCCCACACTCAGCCCGCCGATGCTGTAGCCCGGAAAATCGAGGCTCGTCAGAAATGTCGCGCTCT
>JAJRSQ010000168.1 GCA_024278725.1 Chloroflexota bacterium | reverse complement strand
GGCGGGGTCATCCGTGGGCTGATAGCGCGCATCCACCAGCAGCTCGGTCATCCCCTCCGAATCCACCGTATTTTTCGGGCATCCGAGGGTCAATAAATAAAATTTGGGTTTGGTTGCGTTTGACTTCTTTTTCATAACGATTTATTGTACGAAAAGAATGAGAATCAACAATTCCGGGTGGGTTGTGCAGATGAAAACCATCGTTTCTTCATTAATTATGATGATAACCCTGCTGACCGCGTGCGGCGCATCGTCCCCCGTCACTGATGCCGAATGGCAATCAATGGGGATGGCATGGCGGCGCGGCACGCACGGCGTTTGGGAACTGCAATGGAGCCGCCCGCCGCTCGCCGCCCCGATAGTCTTTGAAGCGTGGCTCACCGAAAACCGCACCCAACAGCGATTGGAAATTCTGGAAGCGCCCGCGCCGTCGCTGGTGGGGCTGGCATACGTGAACGACGGCTCCACGGCGGTCATCTACAACCGGCTCGAAGCCGCCGTGCCCCCCGTCACCGGCGATGCCGCCCTCCCCTTTTCCCCCGTCACCGATGCGCTGGCACGGGTTGACCGTCTGCTGGCGGACGCGCCCCCGACGGCGACCCTTCGGCGGGACGGGGCGCTGGCGCGCTACGAATTTCAAACCGCGGCGGGCGACTCGGCGGCGGTGTGGGTGGATGAAACGTGCGGCTGTCTTTTGCGGGTCACCATCCGTTCGGACGCCGAAACTTTCACCCTGGCGGCGCGTTCGGTGACGCCGCTGGGCACGCCGATACCCCGCCTTTTCGAGCCGCTGCCCCCGCCGTAGCGGGCATTTCGGAAAAAATTGACCGATTCCCGGCAGATTGGCGTCAACCTGCGGACAGGAAACGCCACAATTTCCGTGATACACTGATGGGTAATCATTCCCCATTCAGTGTACGGGAGGTGGCGTCATGTTTACCGGATTTTGGGTGGTGATCATTATTTTAGCAGGATTATTTCTGCTCAGTTTGATGGCGCATGCGTTCATTTCATAAAAAGGTGCAAAATATGTCTGACAAACCATCGGTGAAATTGGTGCTGTTGGGAACCGGAACCCCCAACGCCGAACCCGACCGCGCGGGGGCTGCGGCGGCAATTGTGGTTGACGACGCGGCATATCTGGTGGATTTGGGTCCCGGCGTGGTGCGGCAGGCGCACGCGGCGGCGCAGCAGGGCATCCCCGCGCTGAAGCCGAAGAATCTGCGCCGCGCATTTTTGACGCATCTGCACACCGACCACACTGCCGGCTATGCCGACCTGATTTTCACCCCGTGGGTGCTGGGGCGGGTTGACCCGTTGCAGGTCTGGGGACCCCCCGGCACCAAAACCATGACCGAACATCTTTTGGCGGCATATCAAGCTGATATTCATGAACGGCTGTACGGGCTGGAGCCCGCCAATGCGCGCGGGTTTCAGGTGGATGTGTCGGAAATTGAGCCGGGGGTGATTTACACCGATGATGCTGTGCGCGTCACGGCGTTTCTGGCTCGGCACGGCAGTTGGACGGCGTACAGCTATAAATTTGTCACGGCGGCGGGGACGATTGTGATTTCCGGCGATACCGCCCCCTATCCCGGCATCGCCGACCACTATCGCGGGTGCGACATTCTGGTGCATGAAGTCTATTCGCGCCGGAAGTTTGCGCTGCGGGCGCAAAAATGGCAGGCGTATCACGCCGCCGTGCATACCTCGGCGACGGAATTGGCGGACATCGCCGGGCAGGCGCAACCGAAGTTGCTGGTGCTGACGCATCAATTGCTGTGGGGGCAAACGCCGGCGGGGCTGGTCTCGGAAATTACGGCGGACTACGGCGGTGCAGTGGTTTTCGGGCGGGATTTGGATGTATTCGACTTGCCGGTGGGGTGAATCAAAAAGGCTCATCCAATCGGATGAGCCTTTGGGGGTTTCGGAAAGGTTATTCCGCAACTTCCGCGACTTCTTCCGTCGCTTCTGCCGCGTCGGTTGCTTCCGCTTCGGCGGCTTCGGCGGCTTCCGCTTCTTCTGCCTCCGCTGCTTCAGCTTTGGCTTTGGCGGCGGCGTTGGGGTCGTAGGTTTCCCCTTCGTTGATGACCACGGCTTTCACATGGGCGGTCACTTCAACCATCAATTTCACGGCGATGGCATATTCGCCCAGCGTGCGAATCGGTTCCGGCAGGGCGATTTTCCGTTTGTGGATGTCCAGCCCGAATTTTTCGTTGATGGCGGTGGCAATATCACCCACGGTCACCGAACCGTACAGTTTGTCGCGTTCACCGGCGCGGCGTTCAAACACAAAAACAGTGCCGTTGATTTGATTGGCGATTGCCAGCGCATCTTCTTTTTCCTGCGCGCGGCGCAATTCACCCGCTTTGCGGATAGCTTCAGCTTGTTTCAATGCGCTTTTGGTCGCCAGTACCGCCATTCCTTGCGGCAACAAATAATTACGTCCGTATCCGGGGGCAACTTTTGCCACATCGCCTGCCAGCCCCAAATTATCAACATCTTGCAGCAGTAAAACCTTCATTATTAAGCCCTCTCTTTTTACTGATAAAGGGATATAAGCTCCCTGAAAATTCTTTTTCAAACCCGATAACTATACACCAGAGCCGATATTTTCCCAAATTTGGGGATTCCGTTTGGGGGTGTGCATTTGTCATTTGGTGTTGCCTCATTTATACTTCTGACCGAAGATAGCGATATTACGGGCGCGTATCCGCCATTTATCGGATGTGCGCTCGCACCTGATGTGATACACTCTGCAACGGGGGAATGATGGAACTCCGACAATACTGGCAGATATTGTGGAAACGAATCTGGATACCCATTGCGCTGGTGGTGCTGGTGGCGGCGATGAGCCTCGCCACGGTGAAGCGTGTTCCGCCGACATATACCACCTCGCTGCGGTTTGTGGTGGGGGTGACGCCGGAAAATCTGCCCGACCAATTCACGTATGATGGCTATTATGCCGGTGTTTCCTCGGAATTCATTGCCGATGATTTGTCGGTGATTGTCAGCAGTCAGGCATTCGCGGAAGATGTGAATCGCCATTTGGCGGACATCGCCCCCGGTTTCCAAATTCCGCCCGGTATGCTGGCGGGGCAAACCTTTGCCGATAAACAACACCGCATTTTGCAGATTTCGATGACGTGGGGCGACCCTGACCAGTTGCAGAAAATCGGGGAAGCGGTGGTGCTGGCACTGCAGGAAGACAGCCCGAAATATCTGGCGCAGATGGGCGCGTTGGGCGGGCAGGTGGTGGTCATTGACCGCCCCCTGACGGTGACACCCATTCCGACCCCCCTTTCCCGCAAGCTCGACCTGCCGATTCGGCTGTTGCTGGCGCTGGCGGCGGGTGTCGCGTTGACTTTCCTGCGCCACTATCTGGACACCAGCGTCCAATCTGCGGCGGAACTGGAAAATATGGGCGTGTCCGTTTTAGCGAAAATACCGCGTCATAAATGATGACGAGTAGTTGAGGTGATGTATGGAATTAACCGATTACGTGCGACTTTTTATTCGCCGGGGATGGATTGCCATTTTGGTGGCAATCATCGCGGCGGGCGTGGCGTTTGGGGTGAGCAAATTGCAGACGCCGGTGTACAGCGCCAGCACTCGTTTGAGCGTGCAGCCTGCCCGCGCCGACTGGGGTTTGAGCAACACCCTGAAAGACCTGCTGCGCAATTACGTGGCGAATATCCAGACCCACACCACTGCCCAAGAGGTCATCGACCGTGCCCAATTGGATATGAGCACGTCCGATTTGTTGGGGAAATTGTTCGTCAGCCCCGATTCCTCGACCTTCACCATCAAAATTGAAGCCCGTGACACCGACCCGGAAGTGGCATACGCCATTGTGGATACGGTGGCAAAAGTGTTCATCGACCAGCGCAATGCATGGAATGCCAAGCAGGATAAACGTGACCGCATCGATGTGGTGATGCTCGACAGCGTTTACAGTTTGGGCTATCAGCAATATAAACCCAAAACGCAAATTAATACCCTCGCGGGCGGATTGTTCGGGTTGATGGTGGGCGTGCTGGTGATCTTCTTTCTGGAATGGCTGGAACAGGGCAATATCCGCACCCGCGACGACGTGGAACGGTTGCTGGGCGTGACGGTGTTGGGACAAATTCCCGCCCATACGGGCATGCATCTTGATAACGAACCGTCGCAATCGCCAAAATTTGTTCCCGATGCGCGCCGAGCATAACGCACAATTGAAAAAATCAATCACATAAAAATTTCGAGCAGAGACTTATGACCACAAATGCACTTGTAACGTTGACCGACCCCACGTCAGTGGCGGCGGAAGCCTACCGAACCCTGCGCACCGGCATTGAATTCGCCAATGTTGACACGCCGATAAAAACCCTGCTGGTCACATCGGCGGGACCGGATGCCGATAAAGATGTCACGCTGGCAAATTTAGCCGTCACCATGGCGGATGGCGGGCGGCGGGTGATTGTGGTGGACAGCGATTTGCGCCATCCGCAATTGCACAACATTTTTGGGGTGAGCAATACACGCGGCTTCACGGACATGTTCCGCGATGATGCCGCCTTCGCCGAGCCGCCCGTGCAGCGCATCAAAGATACCTCGCTGCAACTGCTGTCGAGCGGGCAACTGCCCACCATCCCCAGCCAGATTTTGAATTCCCAAAAACTGGTGCAGGTGTTGCAAAAGTTGACGGAAAACGCCGAGATGGTGCTGTTCAGCGCGCCACCCATCAGCACCGTGACCGATGCGGTTTTGCTGGCATCGAAGTTGGATGGCACGCTGCTGGTGGTGAAGGCGAGCGTCTCCAAACGCGAACACGTTTTGGAAGCGAAAAACCGGCTGGTGAAGGTGAACGC
This sequence comes from Chloroflexota bacterium, assembly GCA_024278725.1. Taxonomy (GTDB): domain Bacteria; phylum Chloroflexota; class Anaerolineae; order 4572-78; family 4572-78; genus JANTHQ01. Next base: position 9,095 of record JAJRSQ010000168.1, on the reverse strand, counting down.
CAATCTGGTGGGCGCGGTGCTGTCGAATGCGCCGGTGGACGCGAGCTTGAAAGATTATTACAACCTGTAAATTCGCCAACCGAAAACCGACCACTATTTCAGAGGAGACCATCCGTGAAGGGCTTAATTTTATCCGGGGGAAAAGGAACCCGTCTGTACCCGTTGACCTTTACCAGCGCAAAACAACTCATCCCGCTCAGCAATAAACCGGTGCTGTTCCGCGTCATCGAAGCGATTCACGATGCCGGCGTGAATGACATCGGCATTGTGATTGGCGACACCGGCGACGAAATCCGCAAAGCCGTCGGCGATGGCAGCCGCTGGGGGGTGAATATCACCTACATTCCGCAGGATGCCCCGCTCGGGCTGGCGCACGCGGTGAAAATTTCCCGCGATTTTCTGGGCGATGACCGCTTCGTGATGTTTTTGGGCGACAACGTGATTCAAGGGGGCATCAGCCCATTAATCGCCGAATTTGCCAACAGCGATTATAACAGCCAAATCGTCTTGACCCGCGTGAAAGAGCCGCAGCATTACGGCGTGGCGGTGCTGGGCGAAGACCGGCGCATCATAAAATTAATTGAAAAGCCGAAAGACCCGCCCAGCGATTTGGCGTTGGTGGGCATTTACATGTTCGATAAATCCGTTTTTGAGGCGGTGGATGCCATCAAACCCAGTTGGCGCGGCGAGCTGGAAATTACCGACGCGATTCAATGGCTGGTGGAAAACGGCTATCACGTCCATCCATACGTTCATACGGGGTGGTGGATTGATACCGGCAAGCCCAACGATATGCTCGACGCGAATTCATACGTGCTGGAAGAGCTGGAACCCAAGATGGAAGGATACATTGACCGCTCCAGCGATGTGGATGCGCGGGTGACGGTGGAACGGGGCGCGGAAATCATCAACAGTGTGGTGCGCGGTCCCGCCATCATCGGGAAGGATACCCGCATTGTGAACGCCTATATTGGTCCGTTCACCAGTATTCACCACGATTGTCTGGTGGAGAATGCGGAAATTTCCCGCTCCATTGTGCTGGAAAACAGCCAGATTCGCAATGTGGCGCGGCGGATTGAAGACAGCCTCATCGGGCGGAATGTGGTCATCCATCGCTCGCCGATTCGCCCGCAATCGCACAAGTTCACCCTCGGCGACAATTCGGTGGTGGGGTTGCTGAACGACTGACCGGAAAAACAAAAAGCCTGACGGACGCCCGTCAGGCTTTTTTTGTGGATGAATGCGTTTAACGGTTCGGAATGACGTGGAAGAACCACAGGAAAACCGTGCTGCTGAGCATGGTTCCCAGGGTGACGAAGAAACTGTATTTGCTGAATTGAATGAACGAAATTTTGTGTCCGTTCCGTTCCGCCAGACTGGCGACCACCACATTCGCCGATGCGCCGACCAGCGTCAGGTTGCCGCCGAGGTCTGCCCCCAGCGCCAGCGCCCACCAGAGGGGTTCGGTGTTCATGCCGCTGCTCCCCAAACTTTGAATCAACGGAATCATGGTGGCGGTATACGGGATGTTGTCCACAATCCCGGATGCCAGCGCCGAAATCCACAGCACGAACATGGTGGTGATGCCCAAATCGCCGTCGGTCAGTTTCAACGCTTCCTGCGCCATATCTTCGATGATGCCGACTTTCACGATGGCTTCCACGGTGATGAACAGCCCGACGAAAAAGAGCAGGGTTGTCCATTCTACGTGTTCCAGTGCTTTGTCCGGCTCCGTTTTCGACCAGACCAGCAATAATGCCGCACCGGACATGGCAATGGTTGCCGGTTCCAAATTCAACGCGCCGTGCGCGGTGAATCCCACCAGCACCAGCCCAATCACAATTAGGCTTTTGCGCAGTAATTCGGCATCTTTGATGAGATTGTCGGTGTCCAGTTCGCCCACGTGCGGGCGCGCCCCTTCCAGCGGAACCAGCTCTTTTTTGAAAACGAAATACGCGATGGGCACAAACAGCACCAAGCTCAACAAGACGGGCGGGGTCATCGCGGCGGCAAAGGTGATGAAATCAATACCCGCCGCCGAGCCGATTAGGATGTTGGGCGGGTCGCCGATGAGCGTCGCCGCGCCGCCGATATTCGATGCCAGCACCTCCGCAATCAGAAAGGGGATGGGGCTGATGCCCAAATTGCTGGCAACATACAGCGTCACCGGCGCAATCAGCACCACCACGGTCACGTTATCCAACGCGGCGGAAGTCACCGCCGTGACCAGCGAGAGGAATATCAGAATGCGGAACGGGTCGCGTTTGCCCATTTTGACCGCTTGAATCGCCAGCCATTGAAAGACCCCGGTTTGGCTCAGAATGCCGGCAATAATCATCATCCCCGTGAGCAGGAAGATGACGTTCCAGTCCACGGCGTCGGCAAAGGCTTCTTCCTGAGAGAGGATGCCCAGCCAAATCATCAGAAACCCACCGATGAGGGCGGCAACCGTGCGATGCACTTTCTCGCTGACGATGACCGCGTAGGTGAGCACAAAAATTAATCCGGCAATTAATACTTGGTTGGAGGATGCAGCTGCGTTTTCCATCTATCATTCACCTCGTGCGCGTTTTTGGTGTTTGGCGTACAACAGAAGCAAATCAATGCGGCTGATGCACCCCACCACTTCTTGTTGGTCGTCCACTACCGGAATGGCGGCAAGTTGATGTTCATGCATGCGCACGAATGCATCTTTCACGGTGTCGTCTTCCGTGACCCATACCGGGGCAACCATCGCGTCGCCGGCGGTTTGGGTCTGGTCTAATTTGGCAAAATTCATCACCTTATCGAAGCTGATACTTTCCGCCAAAAATTCTTCCGGCACAACTGCCATGAATAAATCATCCAGCAATTGCCGGAGTGAAATCAGCCCCACCAAACGGTTGCGCTGATTGACGACGCACGCGATGGTCATGCCGGGATGCCCGGCGACGGCTTCCGCGACTTCAAGCAACGTTTGATTGGTTGAGACCACAACCGGGGAATCTATGGTGGCGTGGACGTTTTTGATGAGCATTTGCCGGGTGACGAGTTCGGCGGTGTAGAGCGCGGGTTCCGTCGGCGGTGTTTCGGCTTGTGCGGTGTCGTGACGCAAGCCTTCCACGTACCCCACCGGCAGGGTGAACAATATGCCGGCATTTTCCCGTTTGAAACTGCCGATGGCTTGTTCCGCCGCCACGATGGCTTGTTCCAGTTGCGCATCGTTATCAAACACGGAAAGAATGGTTTTTGTGCGCACCGATTCATTGTCGAACAAGTTTTGCAACGCCCCCAAACCGACCTCATCCAACCATGTTTTGGCGCGATACCCGCCCACACTGCGCAAAATTGTCGCCCCCTGCACCCCAATTTCATCCCATGCCTTTAACAGGGTTGGCAGTTGTTCCGGTTTAAATAAAATCACAACAAGTGCTTGTGCCATAAATCCTCTCCTTGAATTTCAACTGATTGCATGCCAACACGAAAAATTATCGGCATTTTTTTGATTTTATCCATAAACGTTGCGTAAAGGTTTGTTGAAAATAGTGGCATCGGTTGAAAGTGGGTGAATTATAGATGATGAAAGTGGTTGTTGAGGCGTGCCTTTTGAGCCGCCATTATTCCCGATTGTCTGCGGGGACGAAATCCTCGTGGCTGTGCTTGGAATAGTAGCTTAAGATGAGGTTTGCGTCAAGCGTGAAGTTATTTCAATTCGGGATAAAGAAAGTGGACGCAGATTTTTGCGGATGCGGTGAAGAACCGTTGAAAATCTGCGCCCATAAATTGTTCGGGTTTGAGGGTTAAGGCTTGCGTGCCATTCGTTTACTTTTTGCGGGGCAACAGCCGCGAGCCGACCGCCAGATAGGTGAACCCGGCATCCACCAAATCGAGATAATCGGGAATCATGCGCCGCCCGTCGATAATCAGATACGGCGGTTGCGCCACTTTTTTAATGGTGGATGACAGCCCGCGGAATTCCTCCCAATCGGTGGTGATGAACAGCGCGTCGGTTCCCTCAATGGCTTCCTGCGCGCTGGTGTGGTAGCTGATTTTTTCAAACAGGTTGTTTTTTGTGGGGTCGAAATAATGCTTGGCTTCTTCGGTTGCCAGCGGGTCATACGCGCGGACGGCTTTCACCCCGCGCCCCAGCAAGCCTTCCACCACTTTCAGCGCGGAGGAATCGCGCATGTCGTTGGTGCGTTTTTTGAATGCCAGCCCCATCAGCGCCACTGTTTTATTGTTGAAATTGAAATCGGCTTCGTTGACGGCGCGGTCGAGCAGATAGGTTTTCTGATATTCGTTGATTTCGTAGACTTCTTTCAGCAGGGCGTCCGACTGATTTTGGCGGCGCAGTTGGTACATCAGCGATTGAATATCTTTGCCGAAGCAACTGCCGCCCGCGCCGTTGCTCACATACGAACCCCACGTGCTGATGCGGTCATCGGCGGTGACGCCGCGTTTCAGGTCTTCCATGCGGATATTGCCGAAAGTTTCACCCAATCGCGCGCCGATGCCGTTCCAGAAAGAGATGTAGGTGAGCAGCAGCGTGTTCGCCACATATTTGATGGCTTCGGCGGTTTCCGGGGTGGTTTCGATGTATTTGATGCGGACGTGGTTCACGAAGGGGGCGTAGACGTGTCGTAAAATGTTAAAATCGGCTTCATCATCCGCGCCGATGACCACCCGGTCGGGGCGGCGGGAGCCTTCGACGGCGTTTCCTTCCGGGAGAAATTCCGGATTCGATGCCACGCCGAAATTTTGCACGCTGTGTTCGTCCATGATGCGCTGCAAATAGCGAGCCGTGCCCACGGGCACGGTGCTTTTGTTCACCAGAACCACCCGCCGCCCGTCGGTGCGCTTTGCCAGCCGTTCCGCCAGATGGTGCGCGGCGTTGGTGTAGGCGGTCAAATCGGTGGAGCCGTCGAGGTTCGGCGGGGTGGGCAGACACAGGAAGATGGCTTCCGCGCCGTCTAAAATTTCATCCAGCGAGTCGGTGAAAAAGAGGTAGCGGTTCAACGTATCACTGATGATGGATGCCAGCCCGGGTTCGTTCACATAGCGCTCAATCTGCGCCCGTTCGCCACTGCTGTACGCGGCGAGCTTCGCCCGGTCAATATCGTAGGCATATACTTCGTGCCCCGATTCAGCGAGAACAGCGGCGTGGGTCAGTCCCACAAATCCGGTACCGGCAACGATAACTTTCATGGCATCACTCCTTGATAGTGTGCGTGATTCAGCAGCCGAGTTTATTATAGCCAAAACGAATGTCAATTTTTATAGCGGATTTTGCGTAATTTCCCGCGCCGCCCGCCGCCCGATTTCCACGGCGTAATTTGTCCCTCTGTCCCACGGGTAGATTTGGCTCATGCTCGCCCAATACAGCCCCGGAATGGGCGTTTTCAGCGGCGGAATGTTCCGGCTGTGATTCAATGGCGGCACGGGTTGGGCATAACTTTCTTTGAAAACCCAACTCTCGCGCACCCAATCGGCGTCAAAATCGGGATTGAAACGTTTCAGCGCGGGCAGGAACAGCGCCAGCAGTTCATCTTCATCCATACTGAAATAGTGATGGCTCGATTCCAGATAATCGCCGCAATAAATGATGGTGTCGCCGTCATAATGTTCCGCGCTGATGAAATTGGTGTGTTCCACCAGTGCCAAAAAGGGGAAATTCGCGGTTTTGGGCAGATTAATCCAGTAATGTTTGTCGGTCAGTTTATGTTTGAGCGCCAACACCAGCACAATCGCGCCCATGGATTTCAGATTATCCAACTGCGAAAGATAGTCGGCGGGCAAATTAGGGGTGAGCCGCCGCAGCAACGAGGGCGATACGGTTGCCAGCACCCGGTCGAAGGTGTGCGTTTCGGTTTCGGTGGCGACGGTGACTTTATTGGCGGCTTCGCGGGTGATGGTGGTGACGGGGGTGCTGAAATGCACCGTGCCCCCCTGCGCGGTCACGGCATCGCACAGGGCTTGGTTGAATGCCTGAAATCCGCCCTCAAAATAGCCCAGCTTCACCGTGCGTTTGTGCAATCGCGCCCACATCCACGCCATATTCACATCGCGGTAATATTTGCCGAATTTGCCGATGAGCAACGGTTCCCACAAAACACGGTAAGTCTCTTCGCCCATAAATTTGATGAGCCAATTGTGGGCGGTTTCTTTTTCCAGCGCCTGCCAATTGCTGCTCAACCGCAAAAATATTCCGCTGAGCGCGTAGCGTATTTTGGCGATGGGCGAAATCGGCAAAAGCGCGTTGCGCCACAATGGGGTGGCGGGGTACAGTTTATCATCAATAAAAAGTGAGGTGACGGGTTCGGGGAAGAACAGCTTTTCCGATAATCCCAATTCGTCAATCAGCCGAATCACGTCTTCATCGGTTTGAAACCAGTGGTGATAAAATCGTTCCAGTTCCCAATCCCAACGGGGGTCTTTAAATCCCGATGCCAGCCCGCCGGGGCGGTCGCTGGCTTCAAAAATGGTGACCGTGTGCCCCTGTCGGGTTAAATCGAAGGCGGCGCTCAATCCGGCAATGCCTGCGCCAATAATACCAATGTTCATAAAATTATCCTGCTTTGTTTGATTAAAAACCCATCCGAAAAATAATGGCACATTTCAATCACGAATTTTTATTGATGATTTGTGTCATTCGGTTATTCGTGATTTTGTTGTTTCCAACTGAGCCGGGTTTTACGGATAGACACTAAATATCGGCGGTGCTGTGTTGGGCAACGTTGGTGAATTCATCCCAGCTCATACTTTCCTGCGCCATGTACCAGAACCCCAGCAGCGTGATGGGCAGCCACAGCGCGGCGTGCAACACCAGCGTGTATCCGGTGGCAATCACCGGGTCAACGGCGAACACCTTCAGCACCTCGATGCCCGGTCCGTCAAACGTGCCGATGTAGCCCGGCGCGGAGGGCAGGGTGGTGGCGAGATTGACCACACCGTTCATCAGCATCAACGCAAAAAAGCTGACCGTGAACCGGAAGGCGTGCATCACAAACCAGTATTTGACGGTTTCCAGCAGCCAAATTACGGCGGAGGTGACAAAGACCATTGCCACATCTCCCGGACTGCGCAAACTGCCCAGCCCCTGCGTGAAGTTTTCCGCCATGCCCAACAGCGGGGCGCGGAATTTTTGGGGCACAAACCGATTGATGATGAAGGTGTACACTATTTTCGCCCATGCCGGTTTGATTGCCCACATCACCAGAAATATCAGCGCGCCGGCGAACAAAATGCTGGCGTAAATCACCGTCTGTTCCAGCCAGAGGGGCAGGTTCGGTACGGTGGGCAGGGCGACCAGCACGAATATCAGCATGACCAGCCCGTCGAAGATGCGCTCAACCAGAATGGTGGCGACGCTGGCGCTCACGGATACCTGCTCGTTCCGTTTCAGCACGTAGGCGCGCAACACTTCCCCCGCGCGGAACGGGTAGATGTTGTTGCCCATGTAGCCAATCACCACCGGCGACCACATGCGGCGCATCGGGATTTTTTTGATATTGCGCAACAGATAGTGCCAGCGCCATACCCGCGCCCATACCGCCAGAAAATATACCAGCACGCCGGGAACAATCCAGCCGTATTGCGCCGATTTTACCGTTTGCCACAAATCCGGGAGGTGTAACCCGCGTAATGCAATTGCCAGAAAAAAGACGCTGATACCAGCGCCCAACCAAAATTGCCATCGTTTCAACATGTTGCCATTGTACCATTATGCTCAAAAAGGGACAAACGTTTCCCCATAAAAAAACGCCCACATCATTATAATGCGGGCGTTGAAGTCGCGGTCGGGAAATTTTTATGCGGGCATCGGTACCGCTTCCGCGGGTTCTACCAAGCCGGAGAGTTTTCGTTCAATTGTCATTACATGCGAACAGACGCCGCGCGCCTGAAAGAAGTTGCAATCACAATGCCATGTGCCGCTATCATAGGAAACCTGATGGTCGTGATGGTCTCCCTTAAATGTGACCTGAAAGTTATTAATCTGAAGCCGGTCCGGCTCCTGCGAGTATTGCAGTGCCTTTTCAATTTTGCCAATCATGGCTGCGTCCATACAGAACCTCCTGAAAGTGAAATTTTTGGTATCCGTTACCGTTTAGAAACAAAAAAGCACCCGCGCAGTTATACACAGGTGCTGGAAATATGTCTATAGAATTGTGTGGTTGATGACGGAATCATTCTGAAAAACCTTCTTCGGTTTTAGATTTGATACTCGGACCACAATTATATTCTGAATTATAGCGGCAGTTGCGCCGAGAGTCAACCGTTTTTCCCCACGAATTCTATACGCTCTGCGGGCGAGGTCAACCTAAATGCTCCGGCGGCGACGGTTTTCCGGGCGGAATGTACCCCGGCGCGAATTGTGCGGGCGTATTCCACGGATACACAATGAACCGGTCGGTGATGGCGCCGTAGTAATTGGGTCCGGTGTTGGGGAAGAAGTTTGACTTCGGGCGGAAATGGAGCACTGCCGTTTCCACAATTGCATTTGCCGCTTCCAGCCGCCCGCGCACGGCAACCATGTTGATGCCGTTTGACCAAATATCATCCACCACCAGCAGCTTGCGCCCCGACACCATCGCATCAATGGGGAATTGCATGAAGGTGGGCCACGCCATCGAATCTTTGGTGGGATTGGCGATATGCACGGCGGCGGTGTGGACATTTTTGATGCCCATCGCTTCGCACAAAATCCCCCCCGGAAACAGCCCGCCGCGGGTAATCATGACCAACCCGTCATAATCGGTGTTGAATTGCGGCAACAGATGAGCAATCACCGCGTCAACATCGTCCCAGGTGAGAATTTCTTGTGAGGCAAAAGAATCGGAGAACATGGCAGTATTCCGTGCAATATAATGCCTAATCATTTTACGGCAGATGCGTCATGCTGTCAACGTGATGTGCGCACTTCACGGCTGTTGCAAAGTAAATTTTAAGGTTGCCGGTTTTCATGATTTCACGCCGCAGGGGCGATTTGCGAGCCGCTCTTACGCACTTTCTTCCGGTTTTAACGAAAATCGGTGGCGTCGTAGGGGCACGCTGCAGCGTGCCCCTACATTTCCTGCGCAAAGTATTGTTTGTCAAGCGACTTTGCAACAGCCCTGGCG
>JAJRSQ010000167.1 GCA_024278725.1 Chloroflexota bacterium | reverse complement strand
ATGGATCGTCGGTTTTTTGTTGCTCCCATGTCCGTTGTGGTCGTTGCCGTTGTGGTACACTTAGAACCTATCTGAAAAATGGCGGTACATTATTTGACGGATAGACAAAGGCAATGCTCACCATGGAGGAAAGCGATGATGTCCCCAAACCCAAACACCGCACTACCGCCCAAAGCCATTCTCTGGCGGGTGGCGCTCACCCTGTTGATTCTCCTGTTGCTGGCGGGACCCGGCGCGCAGATTTTCCAGTCGCTGATATGAAGAAGCAAGAAGCAAGGAGCAGGGAGCAAGGGTAATTCGTCTGCTCCCTGACCCCTGCTCCCTGCTTCTTGCTCCCTACGCATTCAATCACTTTCGCCACATTTTTAAAAATAGGGTATTATGAAACCAGATATTCGTTTCGCCATAATGTGTGGCAATACCCGACCTGACTATGAATCGCTTCCACCCAATTCGTTCCATATTATGCGCGCTTCTGCTGGCGCAACTGATATTGCCCGCCGCACGGGCGCAATCCCCTGAAAATACCGACCCGGTGACAGCCCTGCTCGCCACGATGTCGGTTGAAGAGAAGGTGGGGCAGTTGTTCATCGTGCCGTTTGTGGGCAACTCGGTTGCGCCCGGCAGCGATATTTTCACCCTGCTCACCGAATACAAAATCGGCGGGGTGGTGCTGCAAAGCAGCAACAGCAATTTCATCAACAACCCCGAAACACCCCGCAACATCACCCGATTGACCAATCAACTGCAAGCCCAAACGCTGGCGAACAAAAATATCCCCCTGCTGATTGCCATTGACCAGGAAGGGGACGGCTACCCGTACAGCCGCATCACCGGCGGCGTGACCCCGCTCCCCAGCCCGATGACCATCGGTGCGACGTGGAATGTGGCAAACGCGCGCACCGTCGGGCGCATTGCGGGGCAGGAATTGGCGGCAATGGGGATAAACCTGCTCCTCGGTCCGGTGCTGGATGTGCTGAACAATCCCCACCCCGCCGGACGGGGCGATATGGGGACGCGCACTTTCGGCGGCGACCCGTTTTGGGTGGGCGCGATGGGGCAAGCGTACATTCAGGGGGTTAACGAAGGGAGCAACGGCAAAATCGCCACGGTTGCGAAACATTTTCCGGGGCACGGCGGCAGCGACCGCCTGCCCGATAATGAAGTGGCAACGGTGGACAAATCGCTGCAAGCGCTGAAACGCATTGAGCTGGCGCCCTTTTTCGCCGTGACCGAACCGGATGACCCCGCCGCAACCACCGACGCGCTGATGTCGAGCCACATCCGCTACCGGGGCTTTCAGGGCGACATTCGCCAGTTCACCGCGCCCATCAGCTTCGACAAAACGGGGATGTCCACCCTGCTCAGCCTGCCGGAATTTTCGCGCTGGCGCAGCGACGGCGGCATCATCATCAGTGATGCGCTGGGCGTCCCGGCGGTGCGAAAATTTTACGACCCCACCCTGAAAACATTCCCCCACCGCCGCATTGCCCGCGACGCCCTTTTGGCGGGGAACGATGTGCTCATTCTGGCGCAATTCGATTTGGACAATATTTGGGCGCAGCAGTTTGAAAATATCAAAGATACGGTTTCCTTTTTCCGCTCGGAATATCGCAAAGACAGCAATTTTGCGGCGCGGGTGGATGAATCGGTGGCGCGGATTTTGCGCCTCAAGCTGAAACTGTACCCCAATGTGGAACCCAACGCGCTGACCAACGACCCCGATGTGGCGCTCGCGGCGGCGGGGCAAAGTGAGCAGGCAATGAACACCATCGCCCGGCAGAGCGAAACGCTGCTCTATCCTTCTCCGGAAGAATTTGCCCAGCGGTTGCCCCAGCCGCCGGGAGTGGCGGATAAAATTCTGGTAGTGAGCGACAGCCGAATGGTGCGCGAATGTTTCACCGATGAATGCCAGCCCTTTGAGCCGCTTCCCCACGACGCGCTGGAAAATATCATTCTGTCGCTGTACGGACCGGAGACCACCGGGCAGGTTCTGCCGGAGAATATCGCTTCCATCACCTTTTCGGAACTGAAGCAAGTGGTGGTGGGGTCGCTGGCGCTGGCAACGGCGGACGAAGAAGATTCCACCAACACCATGAACTATTCACCGGCGGAAGTGACCGCGCTCATCCAGCAGGCGGATTGGGTGATTTTCGCCGCGCTCGATTTGAACGTGGACCGCTACCCCGATTCGGACGCGCTGAAATTGTTTTTGGCGCAGGGCGTGAACAGTCTGTACAACAAAAAGCTGATTGTGCTGGCTTTGAACGCGCCCTATTTTCTGGATACCACCGAAATCAGCAAATTGACGGCGTATCTGGGGCTGTACAGCAAAACCGAGCCGCAATTGGAGCTGGCGGTGCGCACCATCTTCGGTGAAATGTCGCCGCAGGGCGCGCCGCCCGTGTCGGTGGACGGCATCGGGTATGATTTGCCAACCGTGCTGTCGCCCGACCCCAACCGCCCGTTCCCGCTGGCGGGTTCGGACACCGGCGGCACATCCGCCGCCCCGCCGGTGACGCTCACCTTTTCCGCGGGACCGATTCTCGACCACAACGGCAATCCCGTCCCGGACGGCACGCCGGTTCAATTTGTGGCAACCTACGCTGACGGGCAGAGCGCCACCCTCGCCCTCACCGACACCGTGGCGGGGATGGCGACCACCGCGCCGGTGACGTTGAATCGCGCCGGAGACATCACCATTGCGGCATACAGCGGCGACGCCAAAAACGCCACCGACCTGCGCTATTCGCT
>JAJRSQ010000166.1 GCA_024278725.1 Chloroflexota bacterium | reverse complement strand
GTTTGCCGATACGTGGTTGAATGTAGGGGCAACCCTCGTGGTTGCCCGGTCTTTCCGTCCAATTTTGGGCGACCACAAGGGTCGCCCCTACGCCTGTAAATGATAGGTTGTGACGCTGGCAAGTATACTTTCAACCCTATTCCCGGGGATGGCAATAAATCCCCGGTTCGGCGGTCATCACCGATATTGCCAATTCTGCATCGAACCCTTCACCGCTTTGGCTGAAGGGTTTTACTTTTTTACGACGACCGGCAGGCGGCAACAAAAGCGTCAAAAACCGCCCGCGCCGCCGAAAGGCTATCCACCAACTCTTCGGGATGCCACTGCACCCCCACGTAAAACGGATGCCCCGGCAATTCCACCGCTTCCACCACCCCATCCGATGACCAGCCGACAACTTCCAGCGGCTGCGGCGCGCTTTTCACCGCTTGATGGTGCATACTGTTCACCGGCAGGCGCGTCGTCGCCAAAACGCGACTCAGAATGCTGGCGGGAGACAACGTCACATCGTGAATCAAATCTTTGATGTCGTGACTCCCTTCGGCAACATAGACGTAATGGTGCAATGTCGCTTCCGGCATTTGAGTGGGCAAATCCTGTATCAGCGAGCCACCCATCGCCACCGACATCACCTGCACCCCCCGACAAATCGCCAGCAGCGGCTTGCCGTCATCCGCCGCCCACCGGCTGAGCGCAATTTCGGCGTCATCTCTATCGCGCTGAACATCCGCTTCTTTGCCGAAGGCATCCGCACCATATATTTCCGGCGCAATATCGCCGCCGCCCGTCAGCAAGATGCCATCCGACAGCGCATACAAGCGCCGCAATTCACTTTCGGGCAAATTAAGCGGGATGATGAAGGGTGTGCCACCCGCGATGATGATGGCGTGGAGATAGGCGTCTCCCTGCGCCTGCATGGGCGTGTTTAAATACGAGCGGCTTTGGTCATGCCGCGCCAAAATACCGATGAGCGGGGGTTGTGTGTTGTGTGTCATGACAGTTTATTGCACCTTCTGTAATTCTGTTTCAATAATTTGCTGAAAAACTTCAAACGGTTGCGCACCCGAAACATACACGCCGTTCACCAAAAATGCCGGTGTGCCGCGAATGCCCAACGATTGAATGGCGAGCGCTTCATTACTGAGAATCGTCCGGTATTTCCCCGAAGTCAAACATTCACTGAAGACGGCTTCATCCATACCGAGATTCACTGCCATCGCCGTGAGCGACGCTTCATCAAGTTTTGTGCGCCGCGCAGACTGGTCGGCGAAAATCAAATCATGCATGCCCCAAAAAGTATCCTGCTCTTCCGCGCATTCCGTTGCTTCCGCAGCGTAGCGGGATTCAAGCCCCAAAATAGCGTAATTTTTATAAACGAACCGCACTTTTCCGGTGCTGACATATTGTTCCCGAATTCGACTCAACGAGTCGATGGCAAATTGCCCGCAGTACGGTCATTTGAAATCGCTGAACTCGACGATTGTCACCGGCGCGTTGAGGTCGCCCTGACTGTGGCGGGCATCTGCCAGCACCAAATCCATAATGCTGCCCTGCCCCGCCGGCGTGGGCGTCGCCTGCGCATTCGCCACCGCCGTCGCATCGGGCGTGGCGGTGACCACCACCACCGCATCGGGGACGAATACCGGTCTGCCCAAAAACCCGATGGCAATCCCCGCAAAAAACGTGATGACCGTAACCACCACCGCCATCCATGCATTCCCCGATGAAGGGGGAACAACGGACACAGGTGGCTCAACCTGCAATTGTGGTTCTTCCATGTGTTCATCCTTTTCATAAAATTTGAAGCTGTATTATACTGAAATGCCGCCCAACGGGAAAAATTTACCGGCGCTATTTTGACGACATGGAACAATTACGCTATATTTTCTCAAAGAGTCTGTAAGTTTGTTCGAAAATCGCCCAGACAGTACAGGTCTGGGTTATTTTTTGCCAAGCGTTTATTTAAAAAACCCTATCAAAAGGAAAAGGATTATGAGCGAAAATTTAACAATTGCTGACAACATGGTTGTCAGTTTGGATTACACCCTCACGCTAGATGACGGCACGGAAATTGATTCCTCTCGCGGGCAAGAGCCGCTGGTGTACCTGCAAGGTCACGGGCAAATCATTCCCGGGCTGGAAAAAGAATTGTACGGGATGGGCATCGGTGACGGCAAGCAGGTGGCAGTCACCCCCGCCGAAGGATACGGCGATGTTGACCCGAATGCGGTGCAATTGGTTGACCACGATGTTTTCCCCCCCGACATGCAACTTCAACCGGGGATGCGTCTGCGCATGGCAACGCCGGAAGGTCACCCGCTGGAAGCCGCCGTGGTGGAACTCAAAGACGACGGCGTGCTGCTCGACTTCAATCACCCGCTGGCGGGCGAAACGCTGCACTTTGAGGTGTCGGTTGCCGATTTGCGCCCCGCCACAGAAGAAGAATTGCAACACGGGCATGCCCACGGACCGCACGGTCACGGTCATTAAAAAAACACCGGCGTATGCCGGTGCGGTATACTTCAACCCCGATGGCACATCCATCGGGGTTTTTTATTGGATGCGCCGCGCCACAAAATTCCCCCGTCCGGGTTGCCTCAGAAACGCCCCGTCTTCCACCAGTATTTCGCCCCGGCTGAGGGTCATCGCCGGATACCCGCGCACGGTCATGCCATCGTACAGCGTCCAGCCCGCAGATTCGTGCAGCGTTTCCGGCGAAATGGTGACCGTTTTTTCAGGGTCGAAAATCACGAGGTCGGCATCATACCCCACGGCGATGTGTCCCTTGCGCGCAAAACCGAGCATCCGGGCGGGGGTGGTGCATGCCACATCCACCCAACGGTTTTCCGAAAAATGCCCCGCGCGCACACCGAAGGTGTACAGCAGCGGGAAACGCGCTTCGATGCCGGGCACGCCGCCGGGAATTTTGCTGAAATCATCCAGCCCGGTCGCTTTTTCCGCCGGGGTGAACGGACAATGGTCGGTGGTGACCAGTTGCAGATGGTCATCCGCCAGCGCGCGCCACATATTTTCCTGTTCCGGGCGGGGGCGAATGGGAGGCGCGCACACGGGCAACGCGCCCGCCACGCCGGGGCGGTCGTACACGGAATCATCCACCAGCAGATATTGCGGGCAGGTTTCGCCGGTGACGGGCAATCCGCGCCGCCGCGCATCGGCGATGCGCGCCACCACCGATTGACACCCCACGTGGAAAATATGCACCGGCACGCCCACAAATTCCGCCAAATCAATCACCCGTCCGGCGGCTTCGCCTTCGGTCAATTCCGGGCGACTGCGCGGATGCCAGTGCGGGGTGGTATTTCCCCGCGCCAAATGCTGCTGCATCAGCGTGGTGATGACATCCCAGTTTTCCGCATGCACCACCGGCAAGCCTCCCACCCGCCGAATGGCTTGCAGGGCTTGCAGCAATTCGCCATCGTGCAGCCGCAATCCGTATGCCATATAAATTTTGAAGCTGGGGCATCCGGCATCCGCCACCGCCGCCAACTGGTTTAATTTGGCAATATCCGCGGGACCGATGGTCATATGCAAGCCGTAATCAATGGTCGCGCGGGCATCCGCCAGCGATTGCCGCGCTGCCAGCGCGTCGAGCATCGTTTCGGCGGGCTGAGTCTCCACAAAATCTACAATGGCGGTTGTGCCGCCGAAGGCTGCCGCGCGTGTGCCGGTGAAAAAATCATCGGTGGACACAAAGTTGCCGATGGGCATTTCCAGATGCACGTGAATATCAATCGCGCCGGGGGTGATGAGTTTTCCGGCGGCGTCAACTTCGCGCCTGCCGGAAAGTCCCGTGCCGATGGCGGCAATCTGCTCGCCGAAGATGCCGATGTCGGCATGATAGCTGTGTTCGGCGGTGACTATTTTCCCGTTTTTGATGACCAAATCGAACATGATATTATGCCTGCGGAAGCGTGAACCAGAATTTACTGCCCTGCCCCATCACACTTTCAACCCCAACCGCGCCATGCAACTTGTTGATGATGCGGTGGACGATGGACAACCCCAGTCCGTGCCCTTCGGCGCGAATTTGGCTCAAACGGGTGAAGGGGATGAACAATTTTTCCTGCTGGGCGTCCGTCAGCCCTGCGCCATTATCCTGCACCCAGAAGCGCACGCGCCCGTTTTCCGGGGCATCCGCGCCAACGGTGAGTTTTGGCGGCGAGCCGCCGTATTTCATGGCGTTATCCAGATAGTTGACCCACACCTCTTCCAGCCACGGGGCATATCCCATCGCGGTGGGCATATTCGGTTCGATGGTGATTTCCGCGCTTGTTTCCTCCACCACAATTTCGAGCCGGTTGATGGCATCATTGATGATGGCGCGCATCAAAAGGGGTTCGGACACAACATCCATCTGCCGCACCCCCGCCAGCAACAGCAATTCTTCGATGATGTTCGTCATTTTTTTGCCGGAGCGCAAAATTGCACCCAAATTCTCCCGCATCTCTTCGGGGGTGATGGAATCGAGATAATCGCTCATCACATCGGCGTACCCGATGAGCGTGGCGAGGGGACCTTTCAGGTCATGCGCCACCATATGCGCGAAAGCGTCCAATTCCTCGTTGCGTTCCTGCAACTCTTGCGCGCGCTGGCGAAGCGCCATCACCATGCGGGCGTTGTCAATTGCAATTGCCGCCGGCGCCGCCAACGCTTCAATCAACGTCAAATCATTTTGGTCGAATGTGCCTTCAATTTTATTGACGATTTCCAGCACCCCCAACAATCCATCCCGCCCATGCAGGGGCACACCGATGAGACAAGTGGTGCGGAAACCGGTCTGCTGGTCAATTTGCAGCGAAAAGCGGGGGTCGGTATCCACATGGGTGACGATGGTTCCCTGCTCAAATTGCGCCACCCAACCCGCCACCCCTTCGCCGGGGCGCAACCGCAGATTGAGCGGCGAGTAATGTTCGCCTTCGTTGTATACCACTTGGCACACCAGCCAGCCCGGTTGGGCATCGTCCCACAGCCAGATGGAACTGCCGCGCGCGCCGACGAGTCGAGTTGCCATTTGCAGCAGCGACCGCGCCAGCTCTTTCAAGTCGAGGGTGGTGGTGAACGCCTGTCCCGCTTCGTTGAGCAACGCCAAGTTTTCATTGCGGCGTTCCAACGCCTCCAGCGCCTGCTGTTTTTCCTGCAGGATGCGTTGTTTCAGCAGCACCTGCTCAATGACCGTGGGCAGCAAATCCAGAAAGCCGCCATCCACATCTTTCACCAGATAGTCACTGGCGCCGAGTTTCAGCGCCTCCACGGCGATAATCTCGCTCCCCGTGCCGGTGACCATCACCGTGGGCGGCAGGGGTCCCTGACGAGTGAGCCTGCGCAAAACCTCCAGCCCATCATAATGGGGCATATGCTGGTCAATTGCCAAAACATCATATTCATTGCGCTGATACATTTCCAACCCGGTTTTTCCGTCATTGGCAAAATCAACAATGTATCCGGCGCGTTCCAACCGCGATTTCAGCAACTTTGCCAAATCCCGGTCATCTTCCATGCACAAAATACGAATCGGTGTGCTTTCTCCCATACTTTTCTCACTCTCAATCACGGTCATCAATGGTGGACAACGGCAGCTGAATGGTAAATGTGCTCCCTTCCCCCACAGAACTTTCAACGGTGATTTTTCCGTTATGCGCTTCGATAATGTAGCGGGCAATTGCCAGCCCCAGCCCCAAGCCCTCCAGCCCGCGTTCCATTGTTTCATTCATTTGAGTGAAACTATCCCAAATGCTGTCCAATTTATCAGCGGGGATGCCCTGCCCGTGGTCTTCCACCGCCACGGCGATGGTATCCGCGTTCAGCGTGGTGCAGAGGGTAACAGTTTCATGTTGCGCACTGAATTTTACCGCATTATCAATCAGATGCACAATTGCCTCCGATACACGCTCTTTGTCCAGCAACACGGTCGGCAATTCAGGCGGGCGGATGTCGCGCAGCGTGATTTGTTTCGGGGTGGCTTTGAACTGCGCCAACGCGAGGGCATCGTCCAGCACTTCGGCGAAAGGGGTTTTGCGGAATCGCATGGTTCCCTGCCGCGCGGAAAAGGTGGCAAACGCCACCAGCCCGTCAATCAACTGCTGCAACTGCCCCGATTGTTCCTCCAGCATCGCCACAATTTCCCGCTGTTCCGCGTTCAATTCTCCCCGTCTAGGATTCTGCAACGTTTCCAAACCCTGCAAAATCACGGTGAGCGGGGTTTTCAGCTCGTGGCTCACCACGTTCAAAAAGCTGTACCGCAGTTTATCCAGCGCGGAACGCTGTTGGCGTTCGCGTTTGTATGCCGCGCTCAAGTCTCTGGCGTACAGTGTCGCTTGTGCAATTTGGCGGTTGGCTTCATCGAATAAGCGCGCGTTTTCAATTGCCACTGCCGCGAACAACGCCAGCGATTCCAGCAATTTCTGGTCGGTGCGGGAGAACTTTCCCCGTTTTTTGTTGATGACCTCCACCACCCCGATGAGTTGATTGCGGGCGCACAGCGGCACACACAACACCGATTGGGTGCGCGTGTCCGTATTTTCATCCAGCCCTTTGTAAAAACGGGGGTCTTGCGAGACATCCGGCACCAACAGCGGTTCATTGTGCTGCGCCACCCAGCCCACAATCCCCTGCCCCATCGGCAGCCGCAAGCCCACCAGCCCCTCGGACGACGGACCGGCGACGGCGGCGAATTCCAACTCTTCCCGCACCGGGTCCAGCAGCAGGAGCGCGGCGGCTTCGGTATTCAGGCGCGAGGTCACTTCACCCATGATGTGGCTCAGAATATGGTTCAAATCGAGGCTGGAAACCACCACTTGCGCGGCTTCCGCCACCGATTTCACTTCTTCAATTTGCCGTTGGGATTTTGAGAAAATCCATGCATTCCGCAAACCGATGCTGATTTGCTGGGCTATCGCATCCAGAAACGCAATATCATCCGTAGATGTTTCCCGCACAACGGTATCTGCCAGCATGATGATGCCGGACAGGTTTTCGGGGACGGCAAAAGGAAAACAGACCAGCGAGCGAATGCCCATCCGGCGCAGATGGGGGAGGTCGGGACCGGCGGCGGTTTCCGCGTCGGTGATGGTTTCGGCGCGGCGGGTGGTGACCGCACGCCGAAAGATGGAGGCTCGGTGCGAAAGGGGGGCAGCCAAAAAGATGGCATGTTGTTCCGCGGAAAATCCCTGTCGCGCCAAAATGATGGGGGTGAATTCGCTATCGAAAATCATCACCATGCCCAATGGAAGCGAGAGCATTTGCGTTGCCAATTGCAATGACACGCGCGCCACTTCTTTGGGTTGAAGGGATTTACTGATGGTTGCCGCACCGGTGAGCAAAAGACGCATCCGCTCCGGCAAGGTATTCATATCGTCCGTGTAATGTGTGGATGCAGGCATAATTCACATATATGATACACTGTGAGAATCAGCATTGGCTATTTGCATTGTACCGCAATCCACCATTTGCCACAAACACATCCACCGGCGGCTAATCCGGTATCCGCCCGGTGAGCGCCAATATTTTCAGCCGTTCCCAACGGTACAATCGATGCCGCATCACAAAAAACACGCCCGCCAATAAGCCTCCAAGCTCCCAGCCCCACAGTTCCCGGCGGCGGGTGAAGGCGCGCCAATACGCCCGTTTGATGTCTGTTTGCTCGCTCCCTGCCTTCCCCCACGTTTGAAACCGCCAGCCGTTCAGGGGCCAATACCAAGTTTGATGGAATGTCCACAATCGGTCTAGAATGGCGTGCCCGTTGAACGCCAGCAGATAGACCCATCCGCGCGGTTTTTTCCACAGCGCCCACCCCAACACCAGCGCGTGGGCAATCAGCGTGTGAGCAAAGAGTACCGCAGCTTTGTATTTTCGATAAAAATAGAGCGCCGCCAACGGTTTATCAATTAAATCGGGACCCATGGCTGCCAAAGCGACCAAACGATAATCGGTATCTTCCAACGCGGGAAATCGGTGTTTCAGCGCGTCCCATGCAACGAGGGTATAAGTGACGTGACTTTGCGGGAGCATAATGTATTTTCCTGCATGCGATGTGGTTTTTGGCGGGTGACGGTGAATTCGGAAGGGTGGTTACGCGACATGAATGGCAATCAGCGAAATATTATCTTTGCCGCCCGCATCATTGGCGGCGCGAACCAGTGTTTCCACCAGTTGCGCCGGTGATGGATTGCGCCGGATTTCGGCGAGGATGCGCGCATCATCCACCATATTCCACAACCCGTCACTGCACAGCAACAGCCAATGACCGGACGAAAGGGGAACGCTGGAAACCGCCGCTTCCACCGGCACACCCTGCCCAATTGCTTTGGTGATGATGTGCGATAAACGGTTGTTTTTCCGCTCGTCTTCGGAAATGATGCCGCCGGCAACCAGTTGCGCCACCCATGAATCATCATCGGTGAGCTGGGTGAGCGCATCCTCGGTTGCCAGATAGATGCGGGCGTCGCCGGCGTGGGCAATATACGCCACCGATGCGCGCAACACCGCCACCACAATGGTGGCGCCCATCCGCCGCACCTGTGCCGCCTGCGTGGATGCCTGCCAGACCACCTCATTGGCTTTTTCAATGGTGCGGGAAAGCAAAGCCTGCATCGCTTGCGGCTCGGCGGGGGTATCGGGGAGCGCCATCACCAGCGTTTTGCCCACCGAAGTGGCGGCAAGTTCGCTGGCAATATCACCGGCTTCATGCCCGCCCATGCCATCGGCGACAATGAACACCCCGGATGCCTCATTGACCCAGATATAATCTTCGTTGTGGGGCGCTACTTTCCCCACGTCTGTTTTATGCGCTGAAGAAAATTTCACCGCACGCCTCCCGTGAGTGCATTTTCATCGGGCAGGGTGAACCAGAATTTCGCACCCTGCCCCGCCTCCGAATCCACACCGATGATGCCGCCATGCGCCTCCACAATGCGGCGGGCAATCGCCAATCCCAACCCGACACTCTTTTCACCGCCGGTCGGTTTGGCGGAAAGTTTCGCAAAATCTTTGAACAATTTCGGGCGGTCATCTTCTGTGATGCCGGGACCCTCATCCTGCACGAAGATGCACCATCCGTGCTTCATAGATTCTGCGCCCACCAACACAGTGCTGCCCGGCGGTGAGTATTTTATCGCGTTGGAGATAATGTTGTCAATCACCTGCCGCAGTCGCACGGGGTCGCCTTTGGCATACCCATTCCCGACAGGCTGCAACACCATGCGCGTTCCTTTGGGCGTCGCCATCATCGCGTGGCGCTGGACAATCTGCGACAGAAACGGTTCCAGGGAGAATGTTTCAAATCGCAACTCCAATTTTCCCGCTTCAATGCGCGTCACATCGAGCAAATCGTTCAGCAGCGACAGCATATGGGTGGATTGCGCCCCAATATCGCCCAGCAATGCCTGCCGCTCTTCGTCAGACAGGGAGATTTCCGAGTCCTGCAACAAATCGGCAATCATACGAATATTGCCGATGGGTCCGCGCAAATCATGGGTGGCAATGCCCAAAAAGGTACTTTTCAATTCATTGACCCGCACCAATTCGGCGTTTGTGCGCTCAATTTGTTCTTTCTGCGCCGCCAGCCGAGACACCAACCGCCCTTTTTCCAAAATCACAGAAAGTTGCGCGGCAATCTGCCGGAAAATATCAACGTGAATATTGGTGTACGTGTGCGGCTCGGCGCTGGAGAAAAACATGAAGCCCACCGGCTCGCCGTTGTTCACCAGCGGACACGTCAGCGACGAGCGCATCCCCTCTTTGACGATGAGTCGGGTGGAAAGGGAAGTGGGTTTGGCTCGCAAATACGCCGGCAAATCGTCGATGATGCGGGGTTTGCCGGTGAGAAGTATTTGATGCAGACTGCTTCCCTGTAATTTCGCGGTGAAATTCCGGTTCAAAAAAATGGGATATTCACTCTTTGCCCAATATGCGCGCACCGTTTCGCGGTCGGAATCTATCAACGAAAAACCAATGCGATTGTAGGGAATGACATCTTTAAAATGCACATACACCGTTTCCAGAATCTCTTCCAGCAACAACCCGGCATTGATATTGACGGCAATGTCATTCAGGCGCGCGCGTTCACGCGCTCGGAATTGCAACGATTCCGCCAGCGACATCAGCGCATTTCGCAACCCGGCGAGTGGCTCATCGGCTGTTTCGGGCAACGAGATGTCATACTGCTGACCCCGCATCTGTTCAACTGCGACAATCATTTCCGATATTAAAGCCTCGGTATTAATCGATGTAGACTGCTGCATCCATTCCTCCGACCCCACACAACTGCGTCGGGCGGTATTGACGTCGGGTAGTATACCCTTTTATTATAATATAGAAGTAATCTCTTTGAAAAAACCGCTATGCGTCACTTTGCGCTGTCTGTTTTGCCCGCCATGATTGCAGCGCGAACCACGGGGTTGCCGGTTGGTTGTCGGGTGGCTGATTTCCCCGCGCGCGCCCGACATTCCACGTAACCACCAACTCTTGCCGGGCACGGGTTATACCGACGTACAATAGCCGCAATCGTTCTTTCACCAAATCGAGCCGCGCATCGTGGGTGGCGTCCCCTTCAAAATAATCGTCCCCCGTTTCAATGGCTTTGAGTTGCGCCAGCACTTCCGCTTCCAAATTCAGGTCATCCCGAATGAAATATTTTTCCGAAAAATAACTGTCCTGCGGCTGCCCCGACGGGAAATTGTAATTGTTCACCCCCATCAGGTACACCCGGTCCCATTCCAGCCCTTTGGCGCGGTGCATCGTGGCGATGGTCACTTTACCGGGCGGCGGCTCGAAACCCAGGTCTTCATCCTCAAAGCCGATGAATTTGCGCTGGTTTTTGGCAATCAGTTTCAATTCCTCCACAAATTGCGGCAAACGCCACGCCGGGTTTTCGCGGGCGAATTGGCGCAGCACCAGCGCGAATTTGTGGGTCAGCGCCAAATCGGCGGGCTGGTCGAAGACATCCTGCCCCAAACGGATGACCAGTTGGTCAATGGGCAGAATGGCGGCGGCGTGCCACACTCGCACCAATTCCCGAAACTCGGAAAGCAGGGCGTGCGCCT
>JAJRSQ010000165.1 GCA_024278725.1 Chloroflexota bacterium | reverse complement strand
GTGTAGTCGGATTTGTTCGAAGCGAATAAAATTGCCAAACCGCCGAGAACAATCAGCACGGCACCGGCAACTGCCGCCCACACCCACGAAGGGGTTTTTTTGCGAGCCACAGTTTTTTTGCGGCGAACTTTTTTACTCATAACATATCCTCTCTCAAAAAAATTAATTTATTTCAACGGAATTCCGTCGTAAATACATGAAGGTTCCGGCGACAGCCACGCCCATCAGCCCGATAGCGCGGGCGAAGGTGGTGTTCGGTTCCACAACCAATTCGCCAATCATGAACGGGTGAAGCGGTCCGCAACTGACCGAACACCGATAGCGATATTTGCCGGTACGGTCGGCGACGAATTCGATTTGGCGGGTTTGTCCCGGCTCAACCTGTTCATCAATCCCGTACCCGTCCAGATAGAACCCATGCATCACGTCCGCCGCTTGCAAGGTGATGATGATGCGGTCTCCGCGATTGACGCGCAACACGGGCGGGTCATAGGCGAATTGGCGGGCGGTGACGGTGATGTAACGGGTGGTCGGTTCTGCCAGCACCGGCACGGGAACCAGCGCGACGAGCAGTGCCAGCACTAAGAACGGAAGCAAAAACAGCAGTCGGCGTTTCATGGGCAATTATTTTCCGGGTGCGGGCGCGGCGGATTGCGGCGCGCCATCAAGGTTAAGTGCCGGTGCGGAGCCGGAATCTTCGCCGCAGGTGGGAACTTCTTTGGTGCAGGCTTCGATTGCGCCGTTGCTGCTGCCGGTGCTGCTCACACTGCTTGTGCCGCTTATGCTGCCGACGGGCGGTGTGTCGGTGCCGGGACCAAATGGGCTGTATGTGGTGTCAATATAATCCCGAATGGTGACGGCATCTTTCCCTTCCCGCATCAAACGCATCACATCTTGAGCGATGTCCACACAGAGGGTGCAGCCATTGGCGTGATTATCAAATTCAATTGTGCCATCGGGATTGATGTTTTTAATAAAACAGTCGCGGTTGCTTTGGTGTCCCATGTTGCCGCAACCGCAATAGCAGGGGTATTGTGCCAGCACATCGGGGTTGGCGGCGGCGAAGCGGTACGCTTCCTGCACGGTGGTTGATGCCGTTTTTACTTCATCGGGCAGAATGTCTTTCGGCGCCAGCGTCAACGGGTCGGCGGTACTGCCGCCGCATGCGCTCAGGCTGGAGGCGAGAAGGAGAAAAACGACAACGATTAACGAAATTGAACGAAGTTTCATCAAATGCTCCCATATCATTTTTGGCTTGTGATGATTGGTACGAGAACCAATTGCCAATAGTTTACCTGAAATAATATCGTGCTGATAGCGCCACTTGGCGCAATAAAAAACCCGCCATTCGGCGGGCGCAAAACACGCCACATGGCGGGGGAAGGAGTGTGTGCCGCAACGCCATATTATCCCACCAATTGAGCGATCGCATTGAGTTTGCCCGCCATCGCGGCGCGTTCCGTTGCCAAATGCGCCACAATATCAGCGATATGTTGCGCCAATGATAACACTAATGCCTGTTTTACGCTATCCATAAAATACACATCGTCCAAATGGGGGGAAAGTGCCTCGGCGGGGACGCCATAATATTCGGCGAGCGCGGCGACATCCGGTGTCCAATCGTTGGGGGCGATGCCGTCAATCACCACCATGCCCTGCAATGCCGAACCGACGCGCACGATGCCGCGCGTCGCCAGCAAGCCCAGCCCCGTGCGGGTGAATTGCGGCTTCAGCGCGGGCAGTTGCGCCAGCCGCCGCCATTCCGTTTCGTAGCGTTGTTTTGCCGAAGGGAAGGGCTGCAATGCCAGAAACAAGCCGAAGGGCTTGCTCGGTTCGACCAGTGGATGCCCGTTGATGTCGGTGATTTGCACCATTGCGCCCAATGCCAGCGCGAAACCATCCTGAATGAGTTTCAACTGTACCGGCGGCAACAGCGGCGCGGAAACCGTCGCCGGTTGGGGCGGTGATGCGGGCGCGGGCGGCGAGGCGCTTGTGCCGGACGATTGCGTTTTCAGCCAAAGTTCCACCCGGTCTGCCGGGAAGCGCCATTGTTTGCCAACTTTTATGGCGGGGATATTTTGCGATTCAGCCATGCGGTAGATGGTTGAACGGTCTACTTGCAGCATGGCTTGTAATTCTTTCGCGGTCAGCAACGGAACCATAGACTTTCTCCCCTCTAAAAATGATACACACGACATATTGTAAAATAGGTTGCTCCGCTTCGACAGGGCATGATAGCGCAGGTAAAAACGGGCAATATTGCCTATGTTTTACGCCAAACTTTTTCGGAAACGAGCCAGACTCAAACCGAGGATGCCCACGCCCAGCACGGCTAAACTCAGTACCTGCGGATAAATGACCGACATCCCGACGCCCTTCAGGAAAATGTCCATGGTGATGGTGAGATAATAGCGGAACGGGCTGAGCAGGGAGAGCCATTGCAGCACGATGGGCATGTTTTCCACCGGCGACATCATCCCCGATAAAAAGCTCATCGGGAAAATGACGAAGAACGCCAGCAACAACGATTG
>JAJRSQ010000164.1 GCA_024278725.1 Chloroflexota bacterium | reverse complement strand
GCCCGTGTTGATGGGGGGGAGCGTCTCGGATTGATACCCCCGATAGCGCGATTTCAGCGCGGGATGGGCGAAATCAACGCCGGTGTCCACGTTGGCGACCACCACCCCGCTGCCGTCAATGCCGAGGGATTGCCACACGGCATCCGCGCCGATTTTTGCCACCCCCCATTCGGGCGTCGTCCCCGTCCGTCCGACTTCGTCCGCCGAGAACGGCGGCAGAGCGATGATTTCATCCGGGCGGATGAAGGCGACGTCATCCCGCGCCGCCAGCGTCAAAAGGGTCTCTCGCCCGGCGGTTGCCGCCACCGCGTTGAGAATCCAAAAGGGGCGAATGTCGCTCGCCTGCCCGGCGGATGCCGCTTGTGCCAACACTGCTCGCACCCCTTGCTGGCTGCTTTCCGCCTGCGTTTGCAGGGTTTGGCGGATGATGCTTCGCCGCGCCACAACATCATCCGGTAAATTTAACCGGGCGGGCAGGGCAGCGGGGTTTTTTATGCGGATGATGACCGCTTGCGGGCGGGCATCTTCTGCGGCGAGCGCATGCAGCAGGCGCGGGTCAATTTTGGTGCGGATATTTTCCGGGATGGGCGTCGGCGGCGCGGCGATTAATAGCGTCTGCCGCGCAAAAATGCCCAGCAAAGCGGCTAGGGTGACGATGGTCAGCAGTTGTCCCAAAAGTTTTTTCGGCATGGGGTCTCTCGTTTCATTTGCGGTATAATATGTTGAGATTGTACTATCAAACTGAAAACATCAAAAATGGAGGGTAACATGGAATACCGAGCATTTGGCAGAACCGGCTGGCAAGTATCGGCGGTGGGCTTTGGCGCGTGGGCAATCGGCGGGGCGTGGGGGCATGTGGATGAACGCGATGCGCTGGATGCACTGCACGCCGCCATTGATAACGGCATCAACTTCATCGACACCGCCGATGTGTACGGCGACGGGCGGAGCGAGCGGCTCATTGCGCAGGTGTTGAAAGAACGCTCGGAGGCGGTGCATGTGGTGACCAAAGCCGGTCGGCGGCTCGACCCGCATGTGGCGGCGGGGTACAACCGGCAAAACCTGACGGCGTTTGTGGAGCGCAGTTTGCGCAATCTGGAAACGGAAACGCTTGATTTGGTGCAGCTTCATTGTCCCCCCACCGAGGTTTATTATATGCCGGAGGTTTTCGGGGTGATGGATGATTTGGTGCAGGCGGGGAAAATTCGGCATTACGGGGTGAGCGTGGAAAAGGTGGAAGAAGCCATCAAAGCCATTGAATTTCCCAACGTGAAAAGCGTGCAGATTATCTTCAATATTTTCCGTCAGCGTCCCGCGGATTTATTTTTCAAGCTGGCGAAAGAAAAACAGGTGGCGATTTTAGCCCGCGTGCCTCTGGCGAGCGGACTGCTGACCGGCAAGATGACCCGCGACACGCAATTCGCCGCCGACGACCATCGCCATTTCAACCGGCACGGCGAGGCATTCGACGTGGGGGAAACCTTCGCCGGGGTGGATTATGAAACCGGCTTGCAGGCGGTGGACGAAATTCGGGCACTGGTTCCCGACGGGATGACGATGGCGCAATTCGCGCTGCGCTGGATATTGATGTTCGATGCGGTCAGCACGGTCATCCCCGGCGCGAAAAATCGCCGCCAAGCCACCGACAATGCGCGGGCGGCGGACTTTCCGCCCCTGCCGGATGAAACCATGCAGAAACTTCGGGCGCTGTATCAAACCCGCATCAAAAGTCAGGTGCATCAGCGGTGGTAGGGCAATGGCGGTCAGCAATCAGCAAAACACAGTGAGGAGAGACGATGATTTTAGTGACGGGCGCTGCCGGGAAAACCGGCATGGCAATCATCCGGCAGTTGGCGGCAAAAGAAATTCCCGTGCGGGCATTTGTGCATCGGGAAACGCACGCCGAAAAAGTGCGGCAACACGGCGCGGCGCAGGTTTTCATCGGCGATTTGTATGACCCGCAGGCGGTTTCGGCGGCGATGGTTGGCGTGCGGGCGGTGTATCATATCTGCCCCAACGTCAATCCCGATGAATTCACTATCGGCAAAAGAGTCATTGATGCGGCAGTGTCGGCGGGGGTGGAACAGTTTGTGTTCCATTCGGTGCTGCATCCGCAGGTGGAAGCCATGCCGCATCACTGGGAAAAAATGCGGGTGGAGGCGTATCTCTTTCAATCTCAAATACCGTTCACCATTTTACAGCCGGTGGCATACATGCAAAATGTGCTGGCGCAGCGGGAGAACATCATCCAACGGGGGGAATATACCGTACCGTATGGGGCGCAAACCCGTTTGGGGATGGTGGATCTGGCGGACGTGGCGGAAGCGGCGGCAACCGTGCTGACCGAACCGGGGCACATCGGGGCGACGTATGAGCTGGCAACCGATGAGCGACTCTCGCAGGCGGAAGTGGCGGCGGTGCTGAGCGGAACGCTGGCGCGCCCCGTATCGGTGCGGCGCACGCCGTTGGATACGTGGGTGTCGGAGGCGGAAGCATCGGGGTTGGAGGGCTACCGGATTGACGCGCTGGTGAAGATGTTCAAATATTACGACCGATTTGGATTTTGGGGCAATGGTCGGGTGCTGACATGGCTGTTGGGCAGGCAGCCGGCATCGTTCGCGGCGTTTGTTCGGCGGCGAATTAAAGAAAGTTAAAAGGGTCTTTAGGAATTCAGGGGGGCTGTCATTGCGAGCAAAGCGAAGTTGAAAATGCCCGAAGGGTGCAATCTCCGCTGATGTTCACGGTGATTGCTTACCCCGTTGGGGCACAGGTCGGCGCAAAAAACGCGCCTCGCAATGACATTGTATAAATTCCCCCGGATTCTGATTGAGACGGTTAAAAAATAATTTGATTCCTTGTGAAAACAGGCTATAATAATGTACTTTTGGCTTTTCGTTTCAGGATTCACATAGGATTGAATGATGTTGTGGCAACCGTCACCGTACACAATTCCATTGGTTTTCGTTTCGATGGTGTCGCTGGTCGCCGCGTTTTCCAGTTGGCGGCGACAAAAGACACTGTCGGGGATTGCCCTTTCACTGTTGATGCTATCGCTGGCTGTGTGGGCGACGGGATATGCGCTGCAACTGGCGGGCGCAGATGCGCACACCAAAGAATTCTGGCGGGACATCAAGAATATCGGCGTGGTTCCGGTTCCGACTCTCTGGCTGATTGCGGTTTTGCAATACACGGGCTATCGCCGCTGGTTGTCAAAACGCATCGTCGCCTTGCTGGCAATCGAACCGATTATCGGGCTGCTCATCTCTTGGACGAATGATTGGCATCACTTCTTTGAAAAAAGCGCCATACTTGTGCCCAGCGGCTCAATCCTTCTGCGGGTGGTGACGTACGGATGGTGGTTCTGGTTCAACGCCATCTATTCGTATGTGCTGTTCATTATCAGCGCCATCCTGTTGATTCACACATTTTTACGCGCCCGCCGATTGTATCGCCAGCAAATTCTCATCCTGCTCGGCTTTGTGGCGGTGCCATGGATTGGCAACGGCATTTATGTTTCCAAATTGATTCTCAACTGGGGCGACGCGCCCATCCCCGATATTACCCCCTTCCTCTTCATTTCCGGCGGGTTGTTGATGATTTGGGGAACTTTGCGCTACCAGTTGATGGATGTGGTTCCCATTGCCCGTGACATCATTGTGAATAATATGCGGAACGGGGTGTTGGTGCTTGACACGCGGGGCGTAATTGTTGACCTGAATCCGGTGGTGGAAACCATTTTGGGGTACACGGAATCCGAAATTGTGGGCACGCCCGTGTTTCCGCGCCTTTCGCAGTGGCAAGATTTGACGCGCTGCCTCAAGCGGGGGGTGGAAGCAGTGGGTGAGCAGGCGTTGACGCTGGACGGCAAACCCCAGTATTTTGAATGGCGGGTTTCGCCGTTGACGGAACCGCGCGCGCAGACCATCGGCTGGGTGGTAGTATTTCAGAACATCACCCAACAGAAAATCACCGAAGAAGCATTGCGCACCACCAACCAGCAATTGCAAAAAGAGATTGAAACCCGCGAGCGTCTCATCAAAGAACTGGATGCATTCGCGCACACGGTGGCGCACGATTTGAAGAATCCACTCAGCGTTATTGTTGGTTATGTTGATGTGTTGCGGCTGGAACTGGCAGAAGCAAGCGGCGACATCAAACATCTGGAATATGCTGAAAAAGTGGAACAAACTGCCAAAAAGATGGGGCATATTGTTGATGAATTGCTTTTGCTGGCGAATGTGCGTCAGGAAAATGTTCAAATGTACATTATTGATACCGCCCGCATCATTGTTGAAGTGGAACACCGATTGGCGGCGTTATTGGCAAATACCCGTGCCGACATCATCAAACCGAAAAGATGGCACAATGCGCTGGGGTACGCTCCCTGGGTGGAAGAAGTGTGGGAAAATCTCATCAGCAACGCCATAAAATACGGCGGCACACCCGCGCGGATAGAGATTGGCTCCACGCCGGAAGCCGGGGAAATGGTGCGCTTTTGGGTGAAAGACAACGGGGACGGTTTGCCGCTTGAGGTGTGCAAAAACATTTTTGACGAGGCTTTTGCCCGAAAAATAAGGAGCCGGCGGGGGAGTGGTATCGGCTTGTCCATTGTGCGACGCATCATTGAACGGCACGGCGGCACGGTTCGGGCGGAAAACAGCGACGAACCGGGAACGGGGTGTGTGTTCAGCTTTACGTTGCCCGCCCCCGAGGCGGTGGGGACGGTGGCTCAGTCGGTTGGCGTGGCGGTGCAATAATCGCAAGTGCCGGTGTGTGAAAGACCGTCAGCGTTTTGGCGGTGTTTTTTTGTTGCCCAAAGAGGCGTATTTAAAAACAAGCACCCCGACATACCGCCGGGGCACTCGTTATGATGGGGTGAAACAGAACCCTGATGTTACCGGTGATTGGTGCAGGTGTTCTTCAAACGCGGGCGAAGGGCTGGTTATGCCGGTGCGCTGCATGTGAAAAACGCCGGGTGGCGCTGTGGTGGGTGCGCTTCGCCATTGTGGAGGGCGCTTCGATGCGGTCTTGGCTCACAATATCCCACAGGCGTTTCTGGGCAACTGTGCGCACATCTTTGTCTGAATAACCGAATAATTTTTTCAATAATGCCATAAGAAGTTCTCCCCTTGATGGGTCGCCGTCAGTAGTACTTTTAGGCGTGGTACTTTTTGACTACAATACTATGTCAATTATATCCAATATCGATTCATTTGTCAAGGGTTACATAAAAATTCATGGTACTTTGGTCATAAGGAGGGGGCATGACATCATCTCAACTCTATAATCCCCACATTGAAGGCGAGCCATTCCTGTGGCAAAGCGGAAAAACCGGGGTGCTGCTTCTCCATGGATTGACCGCCACGCCCGCCGAGGTCATTCCGCTGGGGCGCGTGTTGCACGCCGCGGGCTACACGGTGATGGGTCCGCTGTTGCCCGGACATGGCACCACCCCCGCCGATTTAAACCGGGTACACTGGCGCGATTGGGTCGCCACGGCAGAGGGGGCGTACCGCCAACTGACGGACATGTGCGACCGGGTGGTTGTGGGCGGAGAATCAACGGGGGCGGTGCTGGCGCTGTGGCTGGCGGCAACCCACCCCGATGCGGCGGCGGTGCTGGCATTTGCCCCCGCGCTGAAACTGGCTTTGAGCCGGTGGGATGTGTGGCGCACTTATCTTGCCGCCCCCTTTGTGGCGGCGGTTCCGAAGCCGGGGTTGGGGGGTCCGGGGTCTGATTTGTGGCAGGGGTATCCGGTCAACCCGTTGCGGGGTATCATTCAGCTATTTGGGTTGCAGAAAGCCGTGCGCCCGCGGTTGAAGGATGTACACCAGCCGCTATTGCTGGTGGAGGGCGCAAACGACAAAACCATCGCGGGGGAATGTGTGCCGGTCATTCGCGCGGCGGTGCAATCGCAGGTGGTGGAAACGCATATTCTGCCGCAGTCGAGCCATGTGGTGATATTGGACAAAGAACGCGAGCAAGCCTTTGCCATCACCCTGAAATTTTTGGCGCGGGTATTGGGCGAAAGGTCAGGGTGACAGGGGCAGCCCAAGCCATTGCAGCGCCACCACAACCAATGGCGCAATCAGCAGGGCGGGGAGAAAATTTCCCACCCGAATTTTCTTGAGGTCGAGCAGTAGAAATCCGATGCCCATAATCAGCACGCCGCCGGTGGCGCTCAATTCGATGACCGCGGGCGTTTGGGCGGTGATGTGCGACAAATTCGCCCCGAACAACCGGGCGAGCAGACTCAATCCGCCCTGATACACCATCACGGTGACGGTGGAAAAGAGCACGCCCGGTCCCAGCGACGCGCCAAACGCCAGCGACGCGAAACCATCGAGCATGCTTTTGATTGCCAACGGCTGATAATTTCCCGTCAGACCGTCTAAAATTGAACCGACAATCGTCAGCGGTCCCACGCAAAAAACGAGGCTGGATGTGACGAATGCGCGGGTGATGGAATGTCCCTTTTCGTTGGCATCGGCGCTTTGGAAGCGGTTTTCCAGCCATTGCCCCACCGATTCCAGCCCGTCTTCAATGCGCCACCATTCCCCCAGCACCCCGCCGAGCAGCACACTGCCCATCACAATTAGAATATTTTGGCTTTCCAGCGCCATACTGATGCCCACCAGCATGGTGACCAGCCCCAGCCCATGCATCACCGTTTCCCGAATTTTTTGCGGCAGACGATTGCCCAGCGCAATGCCCACCGAGCCGCCGATTAATATCGCAATTGTGTTGATGATTGTCCCGGTCATATGAATTTCCTGTGTTCGATGTGTGCCGCCATTGTACAATTGAACGGGATGATATGCCAATTTGGTGTGATACGGCAATTTACTTTTGCCTTCGGGTGGGATATAATAGCCCTATCCCAATTGACGCTGTCGGGGTTGCCGGGAAATCGAATCGGAGGGTTGACGGATGGATGAGCGCGGGCAGGAATTGCAGGTGCCGTTATTTCCGCTGAATGTGGTGCTATATCCCGGGATGTTGATGCCGCTGCATATTTTTGAGCCACGCTACCGGGCGATGATTAATGATGTAATGCAGGGAAGTCAATCGTTTGTGGTGGTGCTGATTGCGGACGGCATGCAAGAGGGGGATGTGAATGTCGTCCCGAAGCGCATCGGCACGGTGGCGCAGATTGCCCAATTGCGGCATTTGAATCCGGAGCAGATGAATATCTGGGTGGTTGGCGGCGAGAAAATCGAAATTCTGGACTATCACCGCACCGCCGACGATTATTTGATGGCGCGGGTGCGGGTGCTGGCTGATGCGTCCATCGCCGATGGGGGCTATGTGCCACCGCTGAACACTTTGCGCAAGCTGTTTGCCGTGTATATTGACCTGAAATTACAATTGAATGACCATTCCCCCGACAATATGAATTACGAACTCGCTGACGCGCCGGATGAGCTTTCGTATCAGATTGCCAGCCTGCTGGATGTCAGTTTGGCGGAAAAACAAGCCTTGCTGGAATTGTCCAACACCTCCGACCGGCTGGCACACGAAGCGACAATTCTGGAGCGCGAGATAATCCATTTGCAGGAATTGCTCAAATCACACGTGACGCCGCGCACGCAGCCGTTGCCGTGGGGTGGCGAAGTGAATCTGAACTGACCAATCTATGCCTGAACTCCCTGAAGTCGAAACCATCGTCCGTGGATTGCAACGCCCGTTGATTGGACGCACCATCACCGGCGTAGAAATTTTATGGCGCAACACCGCGCGCCCATCGGTGGCGGCGCTGCACGCCGAACTCCCCGGCGCCCGCATCGAGCGGCTGACCCGGCGCGGAAAATTTTTGCAATTCACCCTCTCCACCGGAAAAACCATGTTCATCCATTTGAAGATGAGCGGCAATCTGATGGTGACGCCGCTCGCCCAGCCCGCGCACCGCCACAGCAGAGCCATTTTTACGCTGGATAATGACCACCGGCTGGAATTTAAAAATCCCCGCAAATTCGGGCGGGTCTAT
>JAJRSQ010000163.1 GCA_024278725.1 Chloroflexota bacterium | reverse complement strand
TGGAACCGGGCGAGGCGCACTTCGGCTGTGTGGGGAAAACGCCGTCACTGCGGGTGGAAACGTTGTCGGCGGCGGGGAAACTGCGCGTGCCGTTCACCACCGGCATTCTCATCGGCATTGGGGAAACGCCGGCGGAACGGGCGGATAGCCTGCTCGCCATTGCGGACCTTCACGCGCGCTACGGGCACATTCAGGAAGTGATTGTCCAGAATTTCCGGCGCAAACCGGACATCCGTTTTCGGGAAAAAGATGAACCGAGCGCGCTCGACATGGTGCGTACCATCGCCGTGGCGCGGCTCATCCTCGGCGGCGAGATGAGCCTGCAAGCTCCCCCGAACCTGACCCCCGATGCGTATGGGATGTACCTGCTGGCGGGCATCAACGATTGGGGCGGGGTGTCGCCCGTGACCGCCGACCACATCAACCCCGAAGCGGCGTGGCCCCAAATTGACGAACTGGCGCGCATCAGCCGCGATGCCGGCTTTGAGCTGCGGGAACGGCTGACCATCTACCCTCGATACCTGCGCCCGGAATTTGTCGCCCCGCGCATTTTGTCGCGCGCGCGGGAACTGGCGGGTGAGCCGGTGCGCAGGTGAGAAAGTGAGCGGGTGAGCCGGTGCGCGGGTGAGAAAGTGGAGATTGGAGATTCATCTATTCGCTCTTGGCTGGTTGTCGATTGCACCCTGAAACTTGAAACTAAAAACTAAAAACTGAAAACCCGAAAACTAAAAACTATGAACCCATTGAAAAACGTATCCGCGCCGGTAGGGCGCATTTTGGAAAAGGCACTCGCGGGGGACGATATTTCGCCCGCCGAAGCCGTGACGCTGTTTGAAACGCATGGCGCGGACTTTCTCGCGCTCATCGCCGCCGCCGATGCCCTGCGGCAGGAACAGGTCGGCGATGTCATCACCTATGTGCAGGTGAGAAATATCAACTTCACCAACGTCTGTTACACCGGTTGCAAATTCTGCGCCTTCGCCCGCTATGATGACGAACCGGAGGCGTACACCTTCACCATTGAAGAAGTGGTGCAGCAGGCGGTCGAAGCGCGTGAACTGGGCTGCACCGAGGTTTGCATTCAGGGCGGATTGAACCCCAAACTCGGCGGGGATATTTATCTGAAAATTGTGCGCGCCATCCACGCCGCCGTGCCCGATATGCACATCCACGCTTTTTCGCCCTTTGAAATTCAATATGCCAGCCGAATTTTACGCCGTCCGGCGGCGGACATTCTCCGCGAATTGAAAGACGCCGGTTTGGGGAGTATCCCCGGCACTGCCGCCGAGATTCTCGACACCGATGTGCGCCGGATGCTCACCAAAAACAAACTCAGCGCCGAAGCGTGGGAGGACATCATCAAAGCTGCGCACCGCGCGGGTATCCCCTCCACCGCGACCATCATGTACGGGCACGTCGATTCGCCGCGCCACTGGGCGCACCATCTCGACACCATCCGCCGCATTCAGCGCGAAACGGGCGGCTTCACCGAATTTGTGCCGCTCGGATTCATCCATCAAAATACGCAATTATACGCGGAAGGGCTGGCGCGCACGGGTCCCACCGGGCTGGAGAGCATCAAAATGCACGCCGTATCACGGGTGATGCTGGGGCGCGACATTCGGAATGTGCAGGTCAGTTGGGTGAAAATGGGCGCGGGTTTGGCGCAAATGTGCCTCAACGCGGGCGCGAATGATTTCGGCGGCACGCTGATTGAGGAACGCATCAGCCGTATGGCGGGCGCAACCAACGGGCAGTATATGCCCCCCGAAGAATTTGAACGGTTGATTTTGGATATGGGACGCATTCCCGCCGAGCGCAACACGCTGTACAACCTAAAACGCGTGCCGGTGGTTTAAAAAGGGGGGAGGAAATGATGCGCGAGCAAACGGAACATCCGCACCATTCGATTTTTCTGGCGCTCGGCAGTAATTTGGGCGACCGGAAAGCCAACCTGTACGCCGCCATCGACCGACTGCGGCGGCATATTGCCATTCGGCGGCTCTCGCCGGTATATGAAACCGAACCGGCATATGTGACCGACCAACCCTCATTTTTGAATATGGTTCTGCGCGGCGAAACCGCGCTCGACCCCGATACACTGTTGATTTTCCTGAAGTCCATCGAGCAGGAAATGGGGCGCGAGAAGACCATTCGCTTCGGTCCCCGCGTGGTGGACATCGACATTCTGCTCTTCGACGACCTGCGCGTAGCCACCGATGTGCTGACCATTCCTCACCCCAGAATGGCGGAACGAGCCTTCGTGCTCATCCCGCTGGCGGATGTTGCCCCCGCGTTGGTCATCCCCGGCACGGGAAAAACCGTGTCGGAATTGGTGGCGGCACTGCCGGAGGGCGGCTTGGGCAGAATTTTGGAAAGCAGGGAGGAATGATGGACTTGCGAATCTTATCGGGGGCGGATGTCCGCGCGGCGCTGCCGATGCCCGCCGCCATTGAAGCGATGCGCCGCGCCTTCGGGCAACTTTCGGCGGGAGATGCCACCGTGCCGTTGCGCAGTCGCGTCCCGACCGAAAGGGGCGTGACCTTGCTGATGCCCGCATTTTTGCACAAAAGTGCGGAACTCGGCGTGAAAATCGTGTCGGTCTATGGCGAAAATCCCGCGCGGGGATTGCCGGTGGTTTCGGCGACGGTGCTGGTGCTCGACCCCGAAACGGGGTTGCCCCGCGCACTGATGGACGGCACAAGCCTGACTGCCATCCGCACCGGCGCAGGGGGCGGCTTGGCAACCGACCTGCTGGCGCGGCGGGACGCTCGCACCGTGGCGCTGTTCGGCGCGGGGGTGCAAGCGCGGGCGCAGTTGCAGGCGGCGCTGGCAGTGCGCGATATTCGGCGGGTGTACCTGCGCAGCCTCACCCGGCAATCGGCGCAAATGCTGGCGGATGAAATTTCCGGCTGGGAAAATCCCCCGCAGGTTATTCCGGCGGACTCTGCTCGGCACGCCGTCCAAAACGCCGATATTGTCATTGCCGCAACCACATCCGCCACCCCCGTTTTTGACGGGCGCGACCTGCGTCCCGGCACGCACATCACCGGCGTGGGCTCGTACACCCCGCAGATGCAGGAAGTGGACGCGGCGACGGTGACACGGGCGCGGGTGGTGGTTGATTCGCGGGAAGCCGCGCTCGCCGAGGCGGGGGACATCATCATCCCCGGCGCGGCAATCGCCGCCGAATTGGGCGAAATCGTCAACGGCTCGCAGCCGGGGCGGCTGAATGCGGACGAAATTACTTTTTTCAAATCGGTGGGGGTGGCGGTGCAGGATGCCGTCGCCGCGGCGGAAGTCCTTTCCGCGGCGGAAAAGATGGGGCTGGGGACGGTGGTCGCGCTGTAATTTCGCGGAGTATGTTTGTGTCACTTCGGCGAACTTCTCATAAAAACCAAATCTATCTGCAAACTTCTTCCGTTGCCGGAACTCCATTTCATCATACCCATGAAATTTGGTATTTGTTGAAGCCGGAAGATGTATTGACGTTGCGCCGCGAACCGGATAATCCACATGATGCGAATGCAATTGAAGTTTTCTGGGGGGAGACAAAACTCGGATACGTTCCCCGCGCGGAAAACACGATTTTAGCGCGTATGATGGATAAGGGGCGTCAGGTGACGGCAATTTTGACGGAAGTGAAACTCATTGCCGATTATTATGAGCCGGTGGTGGAATTAATGATGGAGATTTGGACGACAATTCAGTTGCCGAATGACGCCGGAAAAGATTCAGAACAATCGCCCAAAAGGTTGGCAGGATGAACATCAGCCCGGTGACCCGCACAAAAAAAGAAGCCCGCGCCGTCTACAACAAAATGAGCCGCCGGTACGATTTTTTTACGGCGGCGGAGAAGCCGTACAAGCTGGCGGGACTGCGAATGCTGGATGTGCAGGCGGGGGAATCCGTGCTGGAAATCGGTTTTGGGACGGGGGAATGTCTGCTGGCGCTGGCGCGCTCGGTGGGGGAGACGGGCGCGGTGTTCGGGGTGGATTTGTCGGACGGGATGGCGGTGGTGGCGCGGCGAAAGTTGCGCGCCGCCGATTTTCTTTTGCGCGCCCATCTGTTTTGCGGCGACGCGGCGCACTTGTCCGCGCCGGCTCGCCGCTTTGATGCGGTGTTCATCAGTTTTACCCTGGAATTATTTGATACCCCCGAAATTCCGCGCGTGCTGGGGGAGATTCGGCGGGCACTGAAGCCGAGCGGGCGGCTGGTGGTGGTGTCGATGGCAAAACAAATGCCCGCGCCGGTGGCGCTGCGATGGTATGAATGGGCGCACCGCCGGTTTCCGCGCTGGGTGGATTGCCGTCCGATTTT
>JAJRSQ010000162.1 GCA_024278725.1 Chloroflexota bacterium | reverse complement strand
TCATGCAATTCACGGGCGATGCGTTCCCGCTCCTCCCGAATGGCGCGCTCGCGGAGCGCCGTGCGTTCTTCCCGCTGCTGGGTGTGCCGAGACAATCTATCCGCCATCTCATTGAACGTTTCCGCCAGATGGTCAAGCTCGTTGGGCGGTCCGGGGGTGACGGGCAACCGCGCCGAAAAATCCCCCGCCGCGAAACTGAGCAGCGGTTCGCGCAAGGCGCGCATACGCCGCAACAGCAACCGTTGCAGCATCCAGTATATCCCCAACAGCGCGATGGTGGTGGTTGCCAACGTGATGAGCAGTTCCATGAGCAAATCTTGTTGCAGATGGTTCTCAATTTCCGCCAGCGAAATATCAACGAGCATCATACCCAGATGAACGTCATCGTTGCTGTGGCAGGCGAAGCAATCCGGGTCGTTCATAATGGGCGACGCTACCCGAATGGTGTTTTTGCCCACCGCGTACCGTATCATCTGCGGACGTTTTGCCACCGGCAGGCGGTGACATTCCTCGCATCCGATGCTGTTGATGTCGTACCGGGTTCCAATCAAACGGCTGGGGAATGCCGCCCGCACTTCGCCCTCCGGGTTGATGAGCTGGATGCGCTCCAGATTCTCAACCTTGCTGCCCGCCAGCATCACCCCCGCCATCATATTGTGGTCGTTTTTCAGCATGGCGTAGCGCAAACTGCCCGCCATCAAATCGGCAACCCGCACCGAGTTGAGTTCCGTTTGGCGTTCAAACAATCGCAATTCCCGCACATAGTGCAAAACCGCCATCGAGGTCATGACCAAAACCACCGGCAAAATAACCCCGATGGAAAATCGGAAAATCAGATTCTTTCGCAACACCAACACAATATGTCTTAGTCGAGACAACACGCCAATGGGTCTCCGAGAAATCAACGTCTGTTGGACAGTTATGATTGAGCGACGGCATCAAGTCCACCGAGTGCATTATAGGTGTTTTACGGCTATTGTCAATGAATGTTGACGGGTGCGTTTCAATTTTCAGGAAAAGACCCCCCTGCAAAAATGGGGTTTTTCACCGCGAAGTCGCCAAGTGCGCAAAGGTTCTGAGCTTTTCAAGAAAACCGAAACAGGACTCACGCGGGCAGAAAAAACGGGTATCGGATTTGTGACTGCCCGCTGATTGTCCGGGTCGCCGACAAATTTGGCATAAAAAAACCCTCTTCCATTCCGAAAGAGGGTTGCAGTCATTGGGCTACAGTTGGTGGCAAACCTGACACACCCCGCTGTTATCCATCCGAATGAGATTGGTGTCCCGTCCGTCGCCGGTGGTGGCAGATGTGCCGTGCGGCAGATGGCAGGTCATACAGGCGACCAAATCACCGTTGCCACTCTGCGCCAACGGCAGGGTGTATCCCTCAAACCCGATGGTTTCCGGGTTGACGTTGCTGCCGTCGCTGAAGCTCATCCCGACACGGTGGGTATATCCGCCCGATGACACCATTGCGATGTCGCTGCCGGAACCGGCGGAAGTGACGTTGTAGCTGTCGTGGCACGCCGCGCACAGACTATCCACACCCGCGCCCCAGTTTTCGGTGTCGTAATCTTTTGCCGCGCCTTCGTCCACCTGTTCCACCGATACCGGCTTCCCGTTGATGGTTTCCCGCAACATCCGGTAATTCGACGAGCCGTGCGGGTCGTGGCAACTGGTGCAACTCATCGACTGCGCCAGCGATGCCGAAGCGCCGCGAGCAACCCCGTTGCCCCAAGCCATCGAGCTACCGTCCACCACATCGTGCGCCGAGGTCACGGGCTTGCCTTTGTAGCTCACAAATCCACCGCCCAGCAACGGCGCGCCATCGGGGGTATTCGCCAGCCCCTCATTGTACCGATAATCATCGCCGCCTGCCATGTACATTCCGTCTGCCACGTTGGTGTTTGCGCCCAACCCCGTGCCGTGACATGACATGCACAGCGTGGTGGTGTCCTGCACCAAAAGCGACTGCGTGCCGGAGGCGGAATTGATGCGATGGCACGAGGCGCAATCGGGTGTTCCCACGTCCACACCATTGTGCGGACCGCCGTTGGCAGATGCAACCGAAACGGCGAAAAAAACAACCATCAATGCAATTACCAGTGAGATGAACTGTTTGAATGTGTGTCTTTTGGTGGTCATTGTTCCCTCCGCTTCAATTTCACAGGGCTAGTTTCACCTTTGGTAGTTTAAGTGTATCACCAAAGCGAGGGGCACGGGGCAAAGGGTTCGTCAAAACATCGCAAAGGTTTCGTCCTTTTTGCGTAAACCTTTCGTAAAGACGGCGGGCAGCTATACACGCCTATGTTTTTGTGGTAAAATTTCCATAGTAAATTCCCGATGACACCCACCAATTACACTGAAATTCGGTTGTTTAGCATGAAAGGAGACTCGCAATGTCCCCATTGCAAGACAAAGCCTTCTATATTAATACCGAAAAAGACGGCATCCTCGCCGACACCACCGCCGATGATGTGCGCGCGCTGGTCGCCGCCCTGCCGAACCACCCGAAACTGGTGTGGCACTTTCACGGCGGGCTGGTGAGCCAAACCGGCGCGCTCACCGGCGCGGAAACGCTCAAAGCGGCGTACGAAGCGGCGGGCGCGCATCCCACTTTCTTCGTATGGGAATCGGATTTCCTGCGGGTGGTCAAAGATAATTTGGAGGATATTAATAAGGAAAGGATATTCAAGCTGCTGGTCAAATGGCTCGTCAAATTCACCCTCGGAAAGTTGGGAGACACGGAGGGCGGCAAAGCCACCGGGCAATTGCAACTCCCCACCGACATCGACGTGGCGATTGAGCTGCAAAAAGCGGACGCCGGGAAAGAACCCTATGCCGCCGTCACCGCCCATCCGAACCTGAAGCCGCTGAATGACGCCGAAAGAAGCAGGCTGGAAGAAGCCCTATCCGCCGACCCGAAATTTCAAGCCGCCGTGCAGGACATCGTCGCCGCCGCCACCCCCGATGGCGCGGCGCAGCAGAAGAACGCCAAAGGCGTGCTCACCGTGAATCGCGCTTCGGGGAAAACGCTGATGTCGCCGGAAATCGTGGACGAAATCCGCGACGATGTGGCGGCAACCGAGGGCAAGGGGATACTTTCCACCGCTGTGCTGCTCAAGCACGCGGGCGCGATTCTGATGCGGGTTGTCAGCCGCTTCATTGAAAAACGCGACCACGGCGTCTATTGCACGGTGGTGGAAGAGCTGCTGCGCGAATTGTATCTGGCGAATGTCGGCGCAACGGTTTGGGGAATGATGAAAAAAGAAGCCGCCGACACCTTTGAGAATGCAGGGCAACCGCCGGAACGGGGCGGCTGGTTTTTCATCGACGAACTCAGCCGGAAAATCGCCGCCGGATATGCCCCGGAAATCCATTTAGTGGGGCACAGCGCGGGGTCTATCTACATTTATAATATGTTGCGGTATGTGGAAAAAGCCCGCACCGACCCTGACCATCCGCTGCCCGAAACGTTCAAATTCCGCACCGTCATTCTTCACGCCCCCGCCATCGACTGCCTGCAATTCGCCGATATGCTGGAAAATTACGACCACCTTTTCGACCATTTCCGCATGTTCACCATGAAAGATGAAGGGGAACGGGGAAAGGCGATGGTTCCGGTGCTGTATCCCCGTTCACTCCTCTATTTCATTTCCGGGGTGCTGGAACGGGACTACACCGACCCCGACAAATTGGCGTATGACCAACCCATCGCCGGAATGCAGCGATATTACACCCGCAAAGAAACCTACCACTCCCCCGAACTGACTGCGATTCAAGCCTATCTGGAAGCCGACCCACGGCGTGCCGTTTGGGCGAAAGAAAATCGCGGCGACGGGCTGGCTTCGGCGGCAGACCGGCATGGCGGCTTCTCGGTGGAACCGCAAACGCTGGCGAGCGTCCAATACATTCTTCAGCATGGGTGGGCATAAATGAACGGACAACATTACGCGATTGTCATCGGCATCAACCGTTATCCCGGTATTTCCGATTTGCAATTTGCGCGGGGTGATGCCGAAGAATTTTACAACTGGCTGAGAGACCCGAACCTCGGCGCCGTGCCGGAAGAGAATATCGCCCTCATCACCGTCGCCGATGCGGATATTCCCCCCGGCACAGACCGGAAACACGCCATCCCGGTGCGCCGGCAGGTGGAAGAAGCGTTATCGGACTTTTGGGAACGGTGTTCCGCGCACATTGATGACACCCCCGCCGATTGGCGGCACACCCGATTGTACGTTTTCGGGTCGGGGCATGGGATTGCGCCCGAACCGCATGAAGTCGCGCTGCTGATGGCAAATGCCGCACCGAAACATTACGGCAACAATTTCCCCTACGGGAAATTCATCACCTATTTTCAAAAGGCGCAATTTTTCCGCGAACTGGTCTTTTTCGCCGATTGCTGCCGGGAGCGGGTATCCACCGCGCCGCTATTGGGTCCCACATGGGATGAAATCAACAACCAAAACGGCAAAATTTTCACCCTGCGGGGATTGGCAACTTATTTCGGCGAACTGGCATTCGAGGAAGAGGACGACGACGCGCCCCCCGACGAGCTGCGCGGCTATTTCACCAAAGCGTTGCTGGAAGGGCTGAACGGGCAAGCCGCCGACCCCCGCACGGGCGAAATCAACTCGCAAACGCTAGCAAACTACGTCACCGAGCGGGTGCGGGAATTGACCCGCCATCGCCCCCAGCCGCAGACCCCCTTCTTCGCCGCCGAGCCCGTCACCCCGGCAATCGTCTTTCGCACCGATGTGCCGGTGGCAACCAAACATCCCGTCACCCTCGAATTTCCGCCCGACTTCACCGGCGACGTGACGCTGCGCAACGGCGATATGAAAACCATCGCCACCCATTCCGCCGCCGATGGCGACATGCAAGTGGCGCTTGCCTCCGGTTTTTACCGCGTCGCCCCCACCGAAGGCGAAAACACTTTTCACAACGGGGGATTTTTTGAAGTGATTGGAGCTGAACGACATGTCAAGCTATAAACGAAAGGCAAGCGTCTATTTGCGAACGCTGGAAGCGCCATTGGAATTGCGATTGATTGACCATCGTTTTCAAACGGTGGCAACCGGCATCGGCGAACTGCGGAAAAAAGTGCCGCCGGGGATTTATCAGATTGAAGTCCGCGCGGGAAACACCAAACAGCGCGAATTCATCGAACTGAAGCCGGGACAATCTTTTGAAAAAACCGACATCCATTTAGCCTTTGAAACCACCGCGCCCGTCCCCCGCGCCGCCAACTCGCACGAATTTCACGGCTATCCGGCGCAAAAAATCAGCCGCGAGCCGAATCAAACCTATGGCGACGGCGGGCGGTTGGTGCTGATTTTCCGCGACACCACCTCGGAAGGGCGGTCATGGCTCGACATCAGCTCATACACCCTGCTCAACTCGGCGCTGGAGCCGGTGGGAAATCTGCAAACGGACACCGAAAAAATGGATAATTTCGGCTTCATCGCCCTGTCCGCCGATGTATCGCCCGGCGGGTATGTTCTGCGCAACACGCTGGAATGGAATTCCACCGGCAAACGGAGCGCGGACGAGCTGCCCGGCGGCGCAGATTTGCCCATCTGGGTGGAAGAAGACTGGACGACCATCGTCTTCATTCCCGGTTCAAGATACCGGGCAGTGCCCCTTTTGCGGGGGGCATCCATCCACATGGCGCGAATTTGGATGGGCTACAGCTATGATGACGGCTCCGACATCAACACCGCCGTGGAATTGACCCTCAGCGGATTGCGGGAAGGACGCACGGCGATTTCACCGGAATATTTGAACGCCATGCTCAACGCAAAATATGAAAATCCCATGCTCGGCATCATCGGCGCGCAAGCCATGCTCCTTGAGCCCAAACCGCGCTGGAGATTGTTTGACACGGTGCGCCGCAACCTGCAAAAACTCGTCCCCAACCACCCCGATGTAACCGCCCTGTTTGTGGTGGGCAAAGGACGACGCGGCAACATCGCCCGCTCGCGGGTTGCGCCGGTGGAATTCCCGCCAATGATGTATGCCGCATATCGCGGGCTGATTGCCCGTGACGCGGATGAACCGGGCTTGATTGCGGGCAACTCCCTCGCCGACCAAGCCGCCTCCCGTCTGTACCGCCAAAGTCCGTGGTCGCTGTGGAAGCCGTTTGAATTTTCCACCGAAACCGAACTCGACCCGGAATTGCTCGAAAATATCGCGGAAGTCGAATCGATGCTGCTGAACCCGGAAACGCCCATCGCCGGCGATGTGGCGCGCATCTGGGCAAATGTCGCAGCGGGAACATCGGCGGCGGGGAATCTGAGCGACCCGGAAGTGCAGCACGTGACGAAATTTATACAGCAGTATTCCCGGCAATCGCGCCGTGGATATTCCCGCAAAACGCCCCGAAGCACGGTACGGCTTCAAGACCTCAGCAAGCAAATCGGCTTGCCGGTCAGTTCGGTGGTGCGCGCCATTCAAA
Organism: Chloroflexota bacterium; assembly: GCA_024278725.1. Taxonomy (GTDB): domain Bacteria; phylum Chloroflexota; class Anaerolineae; order 4572-78; family 4572-78; genus JANTHQ01. Next base: position 18,079 of record JAJRSQ010000162.1, on the reverse strand, counting down.
CCATCACCGAGAAAGGTTTCAGGAAAGACGCATAAGCCCAAAGCCGCCGAACAGGGCTGTTGCAAAGTCGCTTGACAAACATTGCGCAGGAAATGTAGGGGCACGCTGCAGCGTGCCCCTACAACACCACCGATTTTCGTTAAAACCGGAAGAAAGTGCGTAAGAGTGGCTCGCAAATCACCCCTGCGGCGTAAAATCATAAAAAACAGCAACCGTAAAATTTACTTTGCAACAGTCGTGAGCCGCCGAAAAACTCCCATTTACATTGTGTGGCTCTTGTGCTAAAATATCATCCACATTTTGTGAACGCTTTTTCAGGAGAAACACCATTCGATGTTCGATACCGATGTGAAATTACCCATCAACCTTGATGACTGGTACAAGGAATTGGAGACGTACCTGTCCGCCGCTGACATCACCGACATTCGCAACGCATATAAACTCGCAGTGATGGCTCACGGCGACCAAAAACGCGCATCGGGCGAACCATACATCACCCATTGCATTGCCGTGGCACAAATGCTCGCCGACCTGAAAATGGATGGCGAAGTGATTGTGGCGGCATTGTTGCATGATGTGCCGGAAGACACCGACGTACCGCTGAAAGAAATTGAATACCGTTTCGGTCCCACCGTCGCCAAACTGGTAGACGGGGTCACCAAGTTAAAACAAGCCTCCGAGCAAAAAGGCACTTCCACCTCCGCCAAACGGGAACTCCAGCAAACCGAAAATCTGCGCAAAATGTTTTTAGCCATTGGGGACGATGTGCGGGTGGTGCTGATAAAACTCGCCGACCGCCTGCACAACATCCGCACCCTGGGCGCGCTGCCGGAACACAAGCAGCGGCGCATCGCCCGTGAAACACTCGACATTTTCGCCCCGCTCGCCAACCGGCTGGGGATGTACAGCATCAAATCGGAACTAGAAGACAACTCCTTCAAATATCTCTACCCCAAACAATACGATTATATTGTTCACCAGCGCGAAATCCGCCGGGCATACGCCGAAAAATTCGTCAACAGAATTGCGCACGAGCTGGAAGAAGCCCTGAAGGAAACGGGCATCGAAGCCCGCATCTTCTGGCGTACCAAACACCTATACAGCATTTACCAAAAAATGCAGCGCAAAGAAGTGGAGGTCAGCCAGATTTTCGACATCACCGCCCTGCGGGTGGTGGTCAACACCGTGCGCGATTGTTACGCCGCGCTGGGCGTCATCCACACCAAATGGCGACCCATCCCCCGCGAATTCGACGATTACATCGCCGCGCCGAAAGAGAACGGCTACCAATCGCTCCACACCGCCGTCACCGATTCGCGCGGGCATCAATTTGAGGTGCAAATTCGCACCGAAGACATGCACCGGCAAGCGGAACTCGGTATTGCCGCCCACTGGCGCTACAAAGACGGCAGCCGCGCCGACATCGCGCTCGACCAGAAAATCGCGGCGATGCGGCAAGCCATCAAACTCCAAATGGAGGGCGACAGCTCCGCCAGTGAATTTGTGAACGCCGTCAAAACCGACGTCATCGAAGAAAAGGTGTACGTCTTCACCCCCAAAGGGGACATCTATGAACTGCCGATGGGCTCCACGCCCATTGATTTGGCGTACAGCATCCACACCGAAATTGGACACAAATGCCGTGGGGCGAAGGTGAACGGCTCGCTGGTCAGTCTGGATTATCAACTGAAAAACGGGGATAAAGTGGAAATCCTCACCGCCAAACGGGGCGGACCCAGCCGAGATTGGCTCAACGAAAATCTGGGGTATGTCAAAAGCAATCGCGCCCGCAAAAAAATCCGTTACTGGTTAAAAAAACAGAATTACGATGAAAGCGTTTCACAAGGGCGCTCCATTTTAGACCGCGAACTCAAGCGGTTGCACATCACCGATGATGTGAAATACGATGAAATTGCGGAAGCCTGCGGCTACACCAAAACCGACGATTTTCTGGCGGCGTTGGGCTTCAGCGATATTTCATTGCAGCATGTCATCCGCACCGCGCTGAATTTGGCGCGCGAAAAAGACGTGACCCACGACATCCTGCCGCTCGCCCCGACCGCCGCGCCCACCGCGCCGCCCACCGATGGCGTGACCGTCCTCGGCGTGACCGATTTGCTCACCAATATGGGGCGCTGCTGCCGCCCCGTCCCCGGCGACCCGATTGTGGGCTACATCACTCGCGGGCGCGGCATCACCATTCACCGCAAAGATTGCCCCAACATCCTGAGCACCAACGACCGCGACCGGCTCATTCAGGTGAATTGGGGCGGCAAAGAAACTGCCACCTACCCCGCTGTCATCCTCATCCACGCCTTCAACCGGCTGGGATTAATGCGCGACATCTCGGAAGTGATTGCCAACGAACAAATCAACATCACCGATGTGAACATCAGCAACCGGCAACATTTCGCCGATGTGTCAATCTCGCTGGAAGTGACGGATGTCTCGCAATTGAAACGGGTCATGGACAAACTCGAACAACTTCCCAACGTGATTGAAGTCAACCGCCGAAGGTAATTTCATGGAAAAAAGCCTCACCATTGCCGAAAACGAGCGTCGTTATGTGGCGCAGGAATTGCACGACCACGTCGCGCAGACGCTCTTACAAATGAACATGCAAGTGAGTATTTGTCAGCAATATTTGCAGATGGGCGCAACCGACGCGCTGAAAGCCGAGCTTGCGCTTCTGGAACAGCAATCGCACACCGCATCCAAACAGATCCGGGAAATGATTTCCGACCTGCTCCCCCCCTTTTCCGAAGACGGCAGCTTCAAAACATGGCTCGTCGAACACATCAGCACCCACCGGAAACGCGGCGGCGCGCCCATTTCGTTCTCCATTTCCGGCTCGGTCACCGCGTTGAGTTGCACACAGCAACTTGCCGTCGCCCGCATCATTCAAGAATCACTGCAAAATATTCGCAAACACGCGCAGGCAGATAAAATTGACCTCTCCATCCAATCCGGCGAAACCCGTTTCCAGCTCACCATTACCGATGACGGCATCGGTTTTGATGATGCCCTCATCCCCAATCCACTATCTGAAAAAGGGGGCGCGGGGTTGGTCAATATGATCATCCGCGCCGAGGCTATCGGCGCGACCCTGGACATCAAATCCAAACCCGGCAAAGGCACCTTCATTCAACTGACCGTTCCCCTATGAAAATCGCATTCATCATTCTGGCGGCAATCATCGCCATGTTCGGCATCAGATTTTTGCTCGCCGGTATCAAATCGTTTATCCTGTTTTTTAAAGCCGAAAAAATCCCCCTGAAAGCCAAAAAAATGGTCGTGCGCGACTTCATTTTGGGCATTCTGTTCCTTGTGCTGGCGGCAGCAATGCTCACCTGACCGCTTTGCCCATTCCTTCCCCCGATGCTACACTGCGGGAAAATAATTCTAACATTTGGTGAACAATGACCTGGAAAAAATATCTGACCGATTACAATGAAGGGCTGGGCGTGGTGTATGAGCGTTTTGTCCTGAATGATTTTTTGGAAGAACTGGCGCAGAAATATCCTTTTGAAACCGTGCTGGAAGCGCCGCTGTTCGGCATGGCGGGCGTGAGCGGCATCAACTCGTATTGGCTGGCGAAGATGGGCAAGCAAGTGACGCTGGTGGACGATGATGCCTTTCGGCTGGATGGCGTAAAGCGCATTTGGGGCGAGCTGGAAACCCCCGCCACCTTTCTGCATCACACCGATTGGGCGCATTTGCCCTTTGAAGACAACTCCTTCGATATGGTGTGGGAATGGGCGGGGCTGTGGTATCTGCCCGACGCGGAAGCGTTGCTGAAAGAATTGGTGCGCGTCTCGAAAAATCTGGTTTTTGTGGCAATGCCGAACAATATTCAGGTGGGCTACCAGCTCCGAAAATACGTCATCGACCGCGACTTTTTCGATACGGTGGATGAGCGGTGGGTGAACATGCGGCGCATCAAACGGACGCTGGCGGAAACCGGCGTGCGCTTTGTGGATGAAGGGGTACTCGACGTGCCACCGTGGCCCGACACCGTTATGCCCGCCGCCGACGTGCTGAAACGGCTGGGCATCAAAAGCAAAAAGCTGGAATCGCAATTCACGGGCGAAGGCTGGACGTGGAGCACCATGGACTATTATTTGGGCAAACAACCCGATTTATATGAGCGGGTCATGAAATACGCCTGGCTCGACCACGCCCCCATCCCGTGGCAAATCAAAACCATCTGGGCGCATCATCGGTATGTGGTGGGGGTGGTGAAATAGTTATCAGTTTTCAGTTTTCAGAGTTGACACTTGGAAATGATTTCTTCCCTTTTTGAAGGAACTCCCTGAATAAAAAAATTGCGTTACCCGCAAAAAAACCGATAACTGACCACTAAAAACCAAGGACTCAAAAATGAAAATCCTCGTTACCGGCGGAGCGGGATTCATCGGCAGCAGTCTCACCGAAGCCCTGCTCAAACGCGGCGATACGGTCATCGCCATTGACAACTTCAACGATTATTACAGCCCGGCGCGCAAATGGGCGAATGTCGCGCCCTTTGAAAACCACCCCGGCTACACCCTCTACACCACCGACTTCCGAGACCGGGACGCCATCGCCGACATTTTGCAACGCCACAAACCCGATGCCGTCGCGCATCTCGGCGCGATGGGGAGCGTGCGCTATTCCATCACCCACCCACACCTTTACACCGCCGTCAACATCACCGGCTCGGTGAATGTGCTAGACGCGGCGCAGCAGGTCGGCGTGGGGAATTTCGTCTTCGCATCCACCTCATCGGTGTACGGGCAAACCGATAAAATCCCCTTTGTGGAGACACAATCCACCGATTTACCCCTCGCGCCCTACCCCGCCACCAAAAAAGCGATGGAAGTGATGGGGCACGCCTTTCACAATATGCACGGGCTAAATTTCACCGCGTTGCGCTTCTTCAACGTGTACGGACCGAAGGGTCGCCCGGATATGATGCCCTACATCGTCACCGAAAAGCTGGTGAAGCGGGAAACCATCACCTTGTTTGACAACGGGAAAATGCGCCGCGATTGGACGTTCATTGACGACATCATCAGTGGGGTCATCGCCGCGATTGACCGCCCGCTGGGCTATGAAACCATCAACCTGGGGCGCGGCGAGCCGGTCTGGATGACCGATTTCATCGAAATTCTGGAGGAAATCACCGGCGAAAAAGCTATCATCAACGCCGTGCCCGCCCCCGCCAGCGAGCCGAAAGTGACCTTCGCCAATGTGGACAAAGCCCGCCGCCTGCTGGGGTACAATCCGCAAACATCCGTGCCGGACGGGCTGGCGCAATTTTGGGAATGGTATCAGCAGAACGTTGTGCGCGGGAAATGAGTTATCTGTAACAACGTTTAAATGACAGAAGGAACAACCATTGTCGCTATTTATTGAAGGACTCATTGCCGGTTATGGCATTGCCATGCCTGTCGGGGCGGTGGCGATACTCATCGTCAATATGGGGATGCGTTGCGGTTTTAAGATTGGCTTTTCGGCGGGCGCAGGGGCTGCCACCGCCGATATTATTTACGCCATCATCGCCGTGGTCACCGGCACCGCGCTGGTATCGCTATTGACACCCATTGCGCTCTGGTTGCGTATCATCAGCGGGTTACTGCTGCTCGGAATGGGCATCTGGGGGCTGTGGAAGGGGCTGAAACGCGCGAACAAAAACCGTCAGACCGCTGAAATTTGCGGGGCTACACGGATGTTCGGGCAGTTCCTCGGCATCACCATCGTCAACCCGCTGACGATTGTCTATTTTGCCGCCCTCATCCTCGGCAGCAGTCCGACCGCGCTAACCCTCACGAACCGGGTCGCCTTCATTGCCGGCGTTGGCGTCGCCTCCCTCTCGTGGCAAACCCTGCTGGCATGGCTGGGGAGCATCGGACGGCAGCGCCTCTCGCCCCATTTTCAGGTTTTTGCCATCATCATCGGCAATGTGGTGGTCATTTTATTGGGTCTGCGAATTTTGGTGATATTGTCCCTGTAATCCGTTCATTTGCCGGAAATGAGCAGGGGCAGATATACCCAATTCGTTTCGCCCAGCACGGCGAAAAGCGCCACCTGTCGTGTTTCCACGGTGAGGGAATAGGGTGAGCGGCGGGTAACGGTGACGCCATGCGTCAACCAGCGATTCCCCTGCAACCAGTAAAGGGCGATGGTGGAATCAATCAGCGGGTTGGGTGCGTCAAACGTCACCGTGATTTCCATCGGTCTGAGCAAAATCGGGCTGTGGAAAATGCCGATTTCCCGCCCGTTCTGCGACGCGCGCAGGGTGAAGAAACGCCGGACGTGCGCCAACGGCGCGGTGGGCAAATCAGTTTGGTAGGTGTATGAAATGGTTGTGGTGGTGGTCACGGCACTGACCGGCACATTGACCAGCACGCTTTGCGCCGCATCCGTTGATTGCAGCACGCCGCCGGTGGTTTCATCCACGGTGATGGCGGTCGGTTGCGGCGTGGGCGTCGCTGCGACTGCCCACTGCGCCACCCCACCCTCACCGGCGGTGGTGATGGCAGACAGCCCGATGAACAGGGCAACTACCAGCCCGACGGCGATTAATAATCGAGAATGCATATTGTCTCCCTGCTATCCTGCGTATTCCGATTCCATTTCTTCTTCAGAAACGTCCGCCCCCCAATCATCACCGTTCCCATCGTCCAGAGAAAACCTCGATATCCCCTGCGATAATTCGTTGGTGACCGTCGTCAACACTTCCACCATTTGCGTCACCTGATCCATATCGTCCACAATTTCGTTGGCGGCAAGGGCGACTTTCTGCACCGATTGCTCGCTGGCTTCGCTCAAGCGGGCGATGGCGTCCGTCACTTCCAGCACCTCCGATGCCCCGGCGCTCATCTCTTCCGCGGCGGCTGTATTCTCTTCCACCACCGCCGAAACACCGGTCATCGATTCCGTCATTTCCGTTGAGGCGGCATTAATCTGCTCGGAAGCCTCGGCGATTTGCTCCACCTGCACCCGCACCGCTTCCACATTCTTCAGAATATCCTGAATGGCGATTTGCGATTTCGCCGCGCTTTCCACCCCCAATTCAGCTTCATGCCGCCCTTTTTCCATCGCGGACACCGCTTCCGTCACCGCTTGCTGGATGCTCTTAATCAGCGCGCCGATTTCCCCCGCCGCTTCCGCCGATTTTTCGGCGAGTTTGCGCACTTCATCCGCCACCACGGCGAAGCCTTTGCCATGCTCCCCGGCGCGGGCGGCTTCAATGGCGGCGTTGAGCGCCAGCAGATTCGTTTGGGCGGCAATATCTTCGATGGTCTCCACAATGCCGCCAATTTTGCCGGAACGCTCGCCCATCTCCCGCACCCGCAACGCCGACACTTCCACCTGCTCTTTGACGGATTGCATGCCGGTGATGGTCGTTTCAATGATTTCCGTGCCGTCATGCGCCACTATTGCCGTTTCGGCGGCGAGCTGCACGCCCTCTTTCACGGTTGCAGCAACTTGGTCAATCGCCACCGAAATCCGGTCGGCGAGTTGCACCGTCTGCTCCAAATCCTCCGACTGTTCCTGCGCCCCCCGCGCCACTTCTTCAATGGCTTGCGACACCTGCCGGATGATTTTGTTCCCTTCGTCCACTTTTCTGTGCTGATTCGATGAATTTTCGGCGACGGTCATAATCACGGAAGATGCTTTCGTGGCTGCTTGTTCCGCCTGTTGACTTGAAACAATCAACTGATGGGAAACTTCGTGCAAATCCTCCACATTCTTTTTGACGTTCCCCACCAGCACCCGCAAATTATCCGCCATCTGCCGGAACGATTTCCCCAATATATCCTTTTCCGAGCGGGGGGTGACATCCACGCCCAGTTGCCCCTGCGAAATATTGAGCGCCACATCGGCAATGTTATGCAGATAATCCTCCATCGCGGTGAACGCCCGCACCATGTCCCCCAACTCATCCCCGGAATCAAGCTCGACATACTGGTCTAAATCGCCTGTGGCAATATTTTCGATGGCATTTGCCACCATCACCACCGGCGCGGAAATCAGCTTGGTGAGCCAGAACGCCAGCGCCACCCCCAGCGCCAGCGTCAACCCGACCACCACCGCCACGGTGTTTTTTGTCCGCGCGGTATGTTCCTGAATGGCAGTCCGTTCCATCTGTTCACGGGCAACCACCGTTTCCCCGACAGTTTGCAGCAATACCTCGGTCTGATGTGCCGCGTCGCGGAAAACTTGGGTTTGAGCGGCAATTTGTCCATCCAGTGCCACCACCCGGTCAAACAGGGTTTGATATTCATCCGCCAGGGCGATGATTTCATCTTTTTCCGATTGCGTCAACGCCGCCGTCTCGGTATCGGCTTTTAATTGCGCCACCGCATCACGGATTTTGGTGACGTATTTTTCCGCCCCGCGCAACAGGTAATCTTTTTCGTGCCGCCGAATCATCAACATGTCAATCGTCAGGGTATCAACACCTTTGGGAACCACCACCCCTTCGATTTCATGCACTTTATCGCGGAACTGCCCAATCACGCCCGTATTCTGATGCCCCTTCTCTTCCAGCAAATCAACCGTTTTCAGGAATTCCGTTTCGTAGGTATCCACCGCCGTCAACATAGCATCCACATCATTTTGAATCGCCAAATCCGGAGGGGCAATTTTTTCAATCTCGGTGAGGTTTTGCTTGACGCGGGCAATTTCATCCACCACCACCGATACGTATTTGGTGCGCGCTTCTTCAAAACCCACTTCTTTGAAGCGAAGCATGTAATCTTTTTCCCGACGTCGCGCCTGCAACAAAGAAGCCTGACTGTGCTCATTCAGGCGCCCCAGTTGTCCAATCACATCCACATAATAATCCAGATGCTCGGAAGTGGTGCTCATGCCCGACCATGCGACCCATCCCATCACCGTCGCCAAGAAAAGAATAACGAAAAACCCGCCAAAAAGTTTGTGTCGTATCTTGAAGTTTTGAAAAATTTTCCGCATAGGTCGCGCCTCCGAAATTGGGTCAGTTGCCGGTAATCCGTTTGAAAGTATGAATGGGGGTACGTTCAACGCACACAATCATTATATCGGCAGGATTTCGAGAAACGCCATAAACTTTGCGTAAAGATTTCACCGCATTATTGCGATTTGTAGTGTGTGGCGGGGACGTCTCGGAGGCGTTGCGCCGCTTGCTCGGCGGTGAGGTCGCGCTGGGGCATACCGAGCATCTCGAACCCGACCATGAACTTTCGCACGGTGGCGGAACGGAGAAGCGGCGGGAAAAAATGGGCGTGGAAATGCCAGTGCGGGTGTGCCGCGCCGTCGGTGGGTTGTTGATGGAAACCCATCGAATAGGGGAAAGAGACGTTGAAAAGGTTGTCGTAGCGGGTGGTGAGCCGTTTCAGGATGTCTGCCAGCCCGTCCCGCTCGGCAGAGGAAAATTGGTCGATGGCGGGCACGTGTCGGCGGCTGATGACCAGCGTTTCGAAGGGCCACACCGCCCAGAAGGGCACAACGGCGGCGAAATGCTCGTTCTGCACCACCAGCCGTTCCCCCGAATTTACTTCCAAACGCAGATAATCGCCCAGCAGCGAACGCCCGTGCCGGGCAAAATATTCGCGCTGGGTGCGGTCTTCGGCGGCGGGTTCATCGGGGATGGTGCGAGTTGCCCAAATTTGCCCGTGCGGATGCGGATTCGATGCGCCCATCATCGCACCCTGATTCTGGAAAATCTGCACGTAATTGATGCCCGCCCGCGCGCCGAGTTCCGCATATTGCGCCGCCCACACATCCACCACCCGGCGCAATGCCCCCGCCGACATTTCCGGCAGGGTCAAATTATGCCGGGGGGAAAAACAGATGACGCGGCACGTCCCCCCTTCCGGCTGAAGTTTCAGCAAGCCGGTGACATCGCCCGCCACGGGGGGCGGCGAATCAGTCGGCACATCGGGCTGCAGAGCGGCGAAGTCGTTGGTGAACACGAAGGTACTTCCATAGGGCGGATTTTGTGCATTCCCCGCGCGACGATTGCCGGGGCACAGGTAGCACCGGGGGTCGTATGGCGGGCGGGAATCGGGCGGGGTCGCTTCGACCTGCCCCTGCCACGGGCGTTTGGTGCGCCGGGGCGACACCAGCACCCAAGAATCGTTCAGGGGGTTGTAGCGACGATGGGGGTGTTCGGTGGGGATGAAACTCGGCATGGCGATAAACCTCTTTTCCGGCGGGATAAAATCAGTTTACCAAAGGTTGGGGAAAAGTGAAATTAGTCGGCAGGGGATGGAAAAACTCACACGCTATTTCACGCTGTCCATTAGGGTGAAGAAACCTTCCACCAGCGTGGGATGGATGTACACCGACCGGTACAACAGCGTCCACGGCGCATCCGCCATCATCAACATCATCAGCGTTTGCACCAGCTCGCCGCCGTTGATGCCCAGAATTGCCGCGCCGAGAATCCGGTCGGTGTCGGCGTCGATGACCACCTTCATCAGCCCGGCAGTTTCGTCGCGCTCAATCGCCCGCGCCACCCAGCGCATCGGGATTTTGCCCACTTTGATGTTGTAGCCCGCTTCCCGCGCCGCCGTCTCGGTGAGCCCCACGCGCCCCAATTCGGGGTCGGTGAAGAGGGCATATTTCATGATGCGCCCGGCGGTGGAAATTTTTTCCTCGTGAAACAAGTTGTGATACACAATCTGAAAATCGTTATACGCAAAATGGGTGAATGCGGGACCGCCGTTCACATCCCCCAGCGCATATACGCCCGGCACATTCGTTTCCAAATATTCGTCCACGGGGATGAAGCCGCGATTCGTTTCGATGCCCGCCGCCTCCAAATTGAGCGCGGCGGTGTTCGGCTTGCGTCCCGCCGCCAGCAAAATATGCGAGCCGGTCACTTCAAAGGGGTCGCCGCCGTTGCGCGGTTGCACCGTCAGCCGGAGCGTGCCGTCCGCGTCCCGCCGGACGTGGGTCGCCTGCGCCGAAAGGTGGAAGTTGATGCCCTCCGCCGCCAACGCTTTGCGCAACGCCTGCGACACGTCGGGGTCTTCGCGGGGGATGATTTCATCCATAAATTCGATGACCGTAACCTCACTGCCGAAACGACGATACATCTGCCCGAATTCCAGCCCGATGTAACTGCCGCCGACGACCAGCAGATGCACCGGGGCTTCTTCCAAATCCATCACGTTGCGGTTGGTCAGATAGGGGACATCGTGGATGCCGTCAATCGGCAACACCAGCGGGTTGGTTCCGGTATTGATGAAAATGTGTTCGGCGGTGAGTTCCTCGCCGTTCACCGTGACGGTGTGCGCGCCGGTGAAGCTCGCTTCGCCGCGAAAAAGGGTGATATTGGGGCGTTTCTCGGCATTCTTTTCCGAGCCGCTGCGCCACTGCGCCACCATTTTGTTTTTCCGCGCCACCACTTCCGCCAGATTGACCGTCACCTCGCCGACATGCACGCCGAATTCGGCGGCGCGGCGGGCGTAGTGGGCAATCTGCGCGCTGGCGACCATCGTTTTGGTGGGGGTACAGCCGTAATTGACGCAACTGCCGCCCAGATGGTCGCGCTCGATGAGCGCCACCGTCCAGCCGTCATCTGCCAAATTGTGCACCAGCGGGTTTCCCGCCTGCCCGGAACCGATAATGATTGCTTGAAACGTTTGCATGAATCTCCCTCCGTGTGAGTTTCAATTTTAATTACAATCGCTGGTGGTGGCTATTTTTGACTGATGAAGCAAGGTAGGGGGTAGGGGCAGACCTATGTGTCTGCCCGAAAAGGGCGAACACACAGGTTCGCCCCTACCGGCGAATGATTTCCATCAGTCAATTTGAACCACTACCCAATCGCTATCATATCACCGTGGCGATGGAATTTCTGTAGCCCGGCTCACATTGCGGGGAGATTCTCCACCTGCAATTCGGTGGAAATGGCGATGCTGTCGCGGATGGAACGCGCCACCGGGCAGTATTCGGCGTGGAAGCCGTGTACCCGCTCAGCAGTCTCGCGGTGTTCGGGCGCGAGTTTCAGCCGGTAGGTCACGTGAATCCGTTTCACCACCAGCACGTTGCCATCTTTTTCCACTTAGCCGGTCGCTTCCGCCACCAGCAGACCTTCCCCCGCGGGGATTTTACGCGCTTCCAGCGCGCCACCGAAGGTTCCGGTCAGTCATCCCGCCGCCGATGCCACCAGATAATCGAGGGTGGTGGCGTGGGGGTCTTGAACGTTGGTGTCCACGCCGTAATGTTCCGCCACTTCAGAATGCACGCCAAACAGGATGGGGTCGGGTTCGATGGGCAGATACGCCCGCCGCAGTGTCCCCTTCACCCGCTCAATGCGCACGCGGGATGTGTACGCCACTTTTTCAGCCATTGTTCGCTCCTTTTTTTGATATTATTTTTTGGTAGTGGTTCAAATTGACTGACAGGATACGCAAGTGTCATTGCGAGGCGTGCAACGCCGAAGTAATCTCCGTCATTGAAGCGTGGAGATTGCTTCGCTGCGCTCGCAATGACAACCGGTTATCTTTGTATCAGTCAAAAAATACCACCACCTATTTTTTTCGTCCACAGGTGAAAGATATGATAGCCCGCACGGGATGGATGTCAAACTGTTTTTGGTTGACAATTGACCGTCAAAGCGAGTACAATTCAAATGACGTGAAAAATCAATCTCTCGGAGACCGGCATGACAAAACGCATTTTAATTGTTGACAACGATACCGGCTTTTCTACCATTTTGGCAGAAACGTTGAACGGACACCCCGCGTTTGAGGCGCTGGCGGTGCGTTCAGGGGCGCGGGCGATGGAGTATGTGGTGGAACACAGCCTCGATTTGGTGATTGTGGATATGGCGCTCCCCGATGTTGCCCCCGCCAAACTGATTGCCGCTATCCGTGAATATGATGCCGAGATGGCAATTATGGTCATTCCACTGATGGGGGAAGCTGTGCCCGCGACGGTGGAGGCATTGAAAATTCAAGGCGTGCTGACCAAACCATTTTTTGTGGGCGATTTGCCGAAATTGGTCGGCGCGGCGGTGGGGCTGGATTTGGCGGGCGAAGAGCCGCCCCCCCCACCTGAGCCGGAAGAGCCCGCCCAACCCGCCCGGCGACGGGTTCGGCTTGCGCCGCGCACGCCGTCATCCCCCCGTCCCGACCAGCCGCGCGGGTTGAAGCCGCGAGACTACAAGCCACCCAACTCGCGCCGCACCCGCCGCCAAGCATCCGACCCATCGCCCGTTTTACCGGCATGGAAAATCGAACAATTGCACAAGCATCGGGATGAGTTGATGGCGCGATTGCGCCAATTGAACAGCGAAGTCCGCGCGGAGGCAATTTTGTTGACCGTGGGCGGGGAATTGATTGCCAAAGCGGGACGCATGCCCGACGACCGCGCGCAGGAATTGGCATCGCTGGTGGCAGCCAGCGCGGAAGCCGCCGCGCAAACCGCCGCCTTCCTCGGCGAGCGGGATGGACGGTTTGAGCAAAGTTTGCACGAAGGCAATCAATATCGGTTGTATGCGTACAGTTTGGGGCACGGGGCAGTGCTGTCGCTGGCGTTGGGAACCAATTTGCCGCTGGGGATGGTGCGCCATCAAACCAAATTGGCGGCGCAGGATTTGATGAAATTCGTCAAATAAAAGCTATCGCCCGCCGCGCAGACGCGCGCGAACATTGGCACAATGGGGGCACGCCGCCTCGGTGTAGTCCCGCCCGCAGGTGAGACACGTTTTCGTCTCCGGCGTCGCGCTCTTTTCGCGGACATCCGCCGCGATGAATACCACTTGTTCCCCCACTAACGATTCCAGCAACGCGGTCACATCGGTTTTGTTGATGAAATAATGGTCGCCCTCTTTGGTGAGCGTGCCGCCCAGCACCGTCGCGCCGGTGCGCGCCGCCGTGCCGGAGAGGGTTTGTGAATCTTTGCGTGAAATGGTCATAGTTGCTCCGTGGTTGTTTGTTGTCGGTTGTCAGTTCTTGGTTCCGGGTTTTCGGTTTTCGGTGCTGCTGTTGAGAGCATCCGGAGTGTGCCATTTGCCTGCTATTGATTACCGAAAACTCTCTATCATCGTTGCCACCAGCGCCGAATCCTGCGCCGGAAGCACGGTGCGCGGGTCGAGCCAGATGGCGCCATCTTCCAGCCGGGTGATGACCGGCACATCCGCCGAACGCAACCGCGCCGCCATCTGCGCCGCATCCGGCACGGCGATGCGCACCGCCCGCGTGGGCAGGGTCTGTCCGGGCAGGCTGCCGCCCCCCACCGCCGATTGTGCGTCCACCACCTCGGCGGGGATGCCCGCACCCGCCAGCGTCCGCCGCCATTTCTGCGCCCGCCGGTTGAGGGTGCGCCGGTCCAGCGCAATCATCTGCCAGGTGGGAATTTCATCTACCGCCGTCCCTTCCAGATACGCCAACAGTGTGGCTTGCAGCGCCGCCAGCGTCATTTTGTCCACCCGAAAAGCGCGGGTGAGCGGGTGTTTTTTAATCCGCGCGATGAGGTCGGCGCGCCCCAAGATTATCCCCGCCTGCGGACCGCCCAGCAATTTGTCGCCGCTGGCGGTGACGATTGCCGCCCCCGCCGCCACACTTTCCTGCATGGTCGGCTCATGCGCCAACCCGAATTGCGCCGTGTCGAGCAGCGTTCCCGACCCCAAATCATACATCACCGGTACGCCGTACCGTTCCCCCAAATCCACCAGTTCCGCCAGCGTCGGCTCGGTGGTGAAACCGATGAGCGCGAAATTGCTGCGATGCACCTGCATAATCAGCCCGGTGTTGACCGTGTGCAGATTGTTTTCAAAATCGTCAATATAGGTGCGATTGGTGGTGCCGACTTCCACCAGCATCGCGCCCGACTGCGCCATGATGTCGGGGATGCGGAAACGTCCGCCAATTTCGATGAGCTGGCTGCGGTTGATGAGCACTTCTTTTTCCCCCGCCAACGCCGAAAGGGAAAGCACGAGCGCGGCAGCATTGTTGTTGACCACCACCGCCGCTTCTGCGCCCGTCAACCGGCACAGCAACGCTTCCGCGTGATGGTAGCGCGAACCCCGTTTGCCCGTCGGCACATCAAATTCCAGATTATTGTATGCCTGCGCCACTTCGACCATCGCTTTTTGCGCCCGCGCACTCAACAGCGAACGCCCCAAATTGGTGTGAATGACGACGCCGGTGGCGTTGATGACGGGGTGCAACGTGGGCGAGACCATCCGCCGCAGACGCGCCACGGTTTTTTCCGCAATCGCGTCGAGGGGGGGGACTGCCGCACCACCCGCCAGCACATCCGCGCGGATGGCGGCGAGCGTCTCGCGCGCGGCATCGGTCAGCAGTGCCCGGCGATGTTCACGCTGCGCCGCCGTCAGCACGGGGTGATTGAGCAGGGTATCAACAGCGGGCAAATTCCGCAGAGGATTGGATGATGCACTCATAAAAATACCTCCGCGCGCCAAGCGTGGCGCGGGTGTGGTTATGTTTTGGCAATGAAAACCGATTCTATCACAATCACGATAATCAGGATGGAAACCACCGTCATCACGGTGAGCGATTGCCGCAATTGAAGGAGGGCAATCAGCGCCACAAATGCGCCACTTTCCACGGCGTGCCGCCACACGCGGGCGGGGTCGGCGGCGAACCACGCCTCACCCGCAAAGCGGTTGTTCAGCGCAATGGATGCCGGAATGGCGAGCGCCCCAACCGCCACAAACAACAGCGACAGCAATAGAATCTGGGTGGCGGTGGTGGGCAGCAATCGGGTAACGGTGAAATAGATGCCGCCCGTTGCCGCAATTGCCACAATGGATGCAAAAAAACCATGCATGCGCATAATGCCGCTCCTCTCACTTCCGTGGATAAACTGCGCCGCGCAAACGGTGTTAAGTCCATTATACCGTGAAACGTGAAACTGAAAAAAGTTCGGGTGATGAAATTTTCTCCGTTTTCTGCTATACTCTTACCAATCAGGAGAACGGTTATGCCATCAGTGAAAAAATTTACCGGGGTCATCACCTGGCGCCCCCTTATGCTCGTCGCCGGACACTCCATTGCCATCCTGCTCATCAGCCTTTACAACTACAATTTAGCGCACGCCATCATCGAAATTTACACCATTATGGTGGCAATGGGGACGTTTCTGCTGGGGCACAACGCCCGAAAATTAGTGCCGGTATCGTATCCCCAATTGATGGCAGTCGCCTTCCTGTTTGTGGGCACGCTAGACGTGCTGCACATGCTGGCATACAACGGGAACAATCTCTTTCCGGGGTTTCCGCCGGACATCGCCAACCATTTCGCGCTGATTTCACAATTGATGATGGCGGCTTCACTGCTGGCTGTCACATGGTTTGTGCGGCGGCGCGTTCGGTGGGGATGGCTGTGGGCTTCGTATTCCACCGTCTTATTCGGCATTCTGACCGTGCTGTTCGTCGCCAATATGCACCCCGCGTTCTATCTTCCTTCCGGCGAGATGACCCCGCTCAAACGCTCCGTGGAACTTTTCATCCTGCTGATACTGACCGTGACCGTGTTTCGGTTTTACGCCGTGCGCGCCGAACTGCCGCATGATTTGTTCGTCTGGATGACCCTCGGGCTGCTCATCATGATTGCCAATCAAACCGTGATACTGTTCGCCGGCAGAACGTATGAAGCGGGCAATATTCTCGGACACCTGCTGAAACTGATGGCATTTTTCGCGTTTTACCGCGCGGTGATTCACACCAGCATCACCCAGCCGTTCAGCCTGCTGTTACGCGCGGAAAAAGAGCGCAAGGAAGCGCTGCAACGTGAAATCGCCGTCCGCACCGCCGAGTTGCACGCCAGCAAAGAACGCTTTCGGCGGCTGGCGGAACGGCTGCCCGATATGATTTATCGCTACCGGCGCGCGCCGTCGCCGCATTACACCTATATCAACTCGGCGGTGACGCAGATATTCGGGCTAAGCCCCGCAGAGGTGTACAGCAGTTCGCACCCCTTTTCCGAATTGATGCCCCCGGAAACACTGGAATACTGGCAGGAACTCAACCGCGACCCGAAAGAATTCCCCTGGTATGAGCCAATTGAATTGCAGATGTTCCACCGGAACGGCACGGAAATTTGGATAGAGGAACGCGCGTGGCCCCTTTACGATGATGCAGGGAACCTGATAGAAGTTGAAGGCATTGTCCGTGACATCACCGAACAAAAACGCGCGGAAGAAGCGTTGCGCACCAGCGAAAAACAGTTCCGCATTTTGTATGAGCACGCCCCGGTTCCATATCAATCGCTGGATGCCGACGGCAATATCATCATCGTCAATCAGGCTTGGTTGGATTTGCTGGGCTATGAGCAGCATGAAGTCATCGGTAAACATATCTCCAATTTCATTGAGCCGAGTTCCATGCAAACGTTGCGCTACAATTTTCCACGCTTCAAGGCGCGAGGGGAAGTGCATGACGTGGAATTTAATTTGATGCGCCGCGACGGGAGCGTCGTCACCATTATTTTGCAGGGGCGCATCGGGTATGATGCGCAGATGCATTTCAAACAGACCCACTGCATCATGTTCGACGTGACAGAGCGCAAAAAAGCGGAAGCGGCGATTCACCGGCACGTCATCGAAACCGAATTTCTGTACCGGATGAGCCATCTGCTCAACAGTTCGCTGGATGTTGATGAGGTGCTGCAACAATTGACCGGGCAAACCAGAACCCTGTTCGAGGCGGAATTGTGCGCTGTGTGCCGCGTGGACAGCAAAACGAAGATGCTCGATTGCTGGGAAAATGCCATATCATGGGGAAGCATCCGCTACCAATACCCCGCCGACAAAGGGCTTGTCGGGCGGGTGGTGGCGAGCAAAGAAACGCTTTACGTCGCCAACGCCACCGAAGCGGACGGGTTGTACACGGAGTCTTATTTAAAAGCGGGTAAAGTCATCCCCAAATCCGTGCTGACCGTCCCCATCAAATCGGGGAAAACCCTTCACGCCGTGTTGCAACTCACCAGCAACGAACCGAACCGGTTCTCCAAACATGATATTGCGCTGGTGGAAGCGCTGGCGAACACGGCGGCGGTGGCGCTGGAAAATTCTCGGCTTTACCGGCAGGCAATTGAAGACGCGCAAACAAAACTCACCCTGCTCAAAGAGG
>JAJRSQ010000161.1 GCA_024278725.1 Chloroflexota bacterium | reverse complement strand
TGATTCGTGATTCGTGATTCGTGATTCGTGATTCGTGATTCGTGATTCGTGATTCGTGATTCGTGATTCGTGATTCGTGATTCGTGATTCGTGATTCGTGATTCGTGATTCGTGATTCGTGAAATGCTAGATTATCGCCCGATGTTTGTCAAATCACGTTTCACGTTTTCACGTTTTACGCATCTTATCGCCCAAAGAGAGAATCCGCAACTTTTTGTGTCGCCGCGTGGGCAAAAATTGGCGGGATGTGGTATAATGGCGCTGATGGAATCCACGGAGGATAGACAAATGAGTGTCACCCAAACCCTTCAAGAATATATTCAAATGCTACCTGACCGCTCGCAAGCAGAAGTTCTCGATTTTGTAAAGTATCTGCTTTTCAAACAGCGGCAAGAGGAAGCAGACTGGTCATCGCTGTCATTAACTTTCGCAATGCGCGGAATGGAAGACGAAGAAACTGATTATACGCTCAATGATTTGCGGGAACCGTTTGTATGAAAAAACCGGGGCAAAAAACAAATTTGACGAATTGGCTCTCAAATCCATAAATCTCACTCAAACACAGGTGACACCATGACGGACAACATTTACGACATTCTGAATGAACGGGGCTTCGTCGCCCAGGTGACCGACGCCGACGCCCTGCGCGCCCAACTTGCCCGCGAGCAAGTGACCTTTTACATCGGGTACGACCCCACCGCCGACAGTCTGCACATCGGGCATTTGGTCACCATTATGGCGATGATGCACATGCAGCGTGCGGGACATCGCCCGATTGCGCTGGTGGGTGGCGGCACGGCAATGATTGGCGACCCCAGCGGCAAAACCGAAATGCGGAAAATGCTTTCGGCGGCGGAAATTCAAGCCAACGCGGACGGACTGCAATCGCAGATGCGGCAGTTTCTGGGAGAGAATGCAATTTACACCAACAATGCCAAGTGGCTGCTGGATTTAAATTACATCAAATTTCTGCGCGAAATCGGGCGGCATTTCAGCGTGAATCGGATGCTGGCGGCGGAAGGCTACAAACAACGCTGGGAACGCGGGTTGAATTTCATCGAGCTGAATTACCAGATTATGCAGGCATACGACTTTCTTGAACTGTACCGTCGTTTCGGATGCACCCTGCAAATGGGCGGCGACGACCAATGGAGCAATCTGCTCGCCGGGGTGGATTTGATTCGGCGGGAAGAAAGCGTCACCGTGCAGGCGATGACCTATCCTCTGCTCACCACTGCCGGCGGCACGAAAATGGGCAAAACCGAACGCGGCGCGGTCTGGCTCGACCCGGCACGGGTGAAGCCGTATGATTACTATCAATACTGGATTAATTGCGATGACCGCGACGTGGAAAAACTGCTGAAAATCTTCACCTTCCTGCCGCCGGATGAAATCAAACGGCTGGCGGCGCTGACAGGCGCGGAACTCCGCGGGGCGAAAAAAGTGCTGGCATTCGAAGCCACGAAAATTGTCCACGGCGAAGCGGAAGCCGAAGCGGCGCAGAAAGCGGCGGCGGCAGCATTCGCCGGCGGCGGCGATTTGAGCGCCATGCCCACCACCGCCATCGACGCGGCGCGGCTTGAAGCGGGCATCGGCGTGCTGGAAATTTTCGCCGAAGTGGGGTTGACCAAATCGCGCGGGGAAGCTCGGCGGATGGTGCAGCAGGGCGGCATTTACATCAACAACACCCGCGTGGACGCGGTGGACGCCACCATCTCCGCCACAGACCTCACCCCCGACGGCATTCTCCTTCGCGCCGGGAAAAAACGGTATCACCGGCTGGTGCGCGGGTGATGCGTGAAAGTGAGAAAGTGAGCAGGGGAGAAAGTGGGCAAGTGAGATAAAATCTGTTGCGTATTGCGTATTCCGTAAAATTACGCAACCCTGCAACTCTGTAACCCTGTAACTCTGTAACTTTAACCCCGAAAGGTATTTCCATTGAAAAAGAAACTCTTCTGGATTATCGGTATTTTTATTGCATTTTTGTTTGTCTGCGGGCTATCCATCGGATTCGGTGTGCTGGTCAGCCAAATGGCGAGCGACGGTCCCGCCTTCGCCACCACCGACTCGGTGGCGCTCATCCGCGTGGAAGGCGAAATCGTCTCCGGCGACCCGCCCAACGATGTGTTCGGCACAACCGCGTCGGGGGCGTACAGCAACCGCATTGTCCGCCAACTGCGGCAAGCCAACGACGACCCACGCATCAAAGCGGTGGTTTTGCGCGTGGACAGTCCCGGCGGCGGGGTGGTCGCCTCCGATGAAATTTACCGGCAGGTCAAAGAAATGACCAAGCCGGTGGTGGTCTCGATGGGCACGCTGGCAGCGAGCGGCGGCTATTATATCAGCGCCCCCGCCGATGAAATCTGGGCGAATCGCCACACCCTCACCGGCTCCATCGGGGTGATTATCCAATTCGTGAACATTGAAGGGTTCATGGAAAAATACGGGGTCGGCGCGACAACCATCAAAAGTGGCGTCAACAAAGATACCGGCAGTTTATACCGCGCCCCCACCGCCGATGAAATCGCCATTTGGCAGGGCATCATTGATGAATCCTACGGTATTTTCGTGCAAATTATCGCCGAAGGGCGCGGGCTGGACGAAGCCACCGTGCGGGAACTGGCGGACGGTCGGGTGTATACCGGGCAACAGGCGCAGAAATTGGGACTGGTCGACAAACTCGGTAACCTGAAGGACGCCATCAACCGCGCGGGGGAACTTGGCGGGATTGAAGGCGAGCCAAACGTGATAGATTATCGCCAGCCGGCGCCGTTGCTGCCGGGATTGTTCGGCGCGCTGCAACAGCCCTCACCGGTGGAAGAATTGCAGGACCTGCTGCATCTGAACACCGCCCCCTCTCTGATGTATCTGTACGCCGGCAATTGATAGCGAGATAGAAATAGGGATAGAGATAGAGATAAAAGTGCAACCCTCCCTATCCCTATCTCCATCTCTACCCCTCATCGGTACTTTTTTCCCATCCGCAAATTGACACATTCCCCACCCAATGATATAATCTTTACATAACGGATATTATGTTAAACTATGGAGTCGTTTCGGTGACAATCGTCACCTTTCGGCTGCCGGGAGAATGTGCCAATGAGTCGCAAAAACTACGTCAATGCCGCCACCGATTTTCTGGACGCATACGCCAACACCAACTATCTCCGCCCGCTTAACGGCGAAATGCTCGACCTGTTTTACGTCAACCGCACCAACTCCGAACTCCGCGCGCTGCTGGGCGAACTGACCGCCGGGGTGAAATCGAAACCCGCCAGCAACACCAAATTCCTCTTTGTGGGGCACACCGGCTGCGGCAAAAGCACCGAGCTTTCCAAACTGGTCAACATCATCGAAACCGGCAGTGACGGCAAACGCCGTTACGCCGTGCTGCAAAAAAAATTGCTCCCCATCCAGTATTCCATCAGTGAAGTGGTGGGATTGTACAACATCGAATTTGTCGATTTGGCGTTATCCATCATCTTGGGCATTTACAAAAAAATGGAGCGGCTGGGGCAAAACATGGACGACACCCCCGCCCGCCGCGTGTACGATTGGCTCTATCAGGGCGAATCGGCATTTGGGGGCGAGGTGGAAGCCAACGGCAACAATCTGGAACTGGGCAGCCTCATCCGCCTGATTGATGTGCGCCTGAAGAGCGAAGGCGCGGTGCGCGACGAAATTCGCGCCCGCATCCGCCGCTATATCCCCGAACTCATCGGGCTGATTAACCAAACCATCGACAATGTCGCCGCCGTGACCCAAAAAAGCCTGCTGCTCATCATTGATGATTTGGACAAAATTCAGCCGCTCGACGCCGCCCTGAACGTTTTTCGGGAGCACGTTAAAAGTCTCACCTCTTTCAACTGTTTCGTCATTTACACCGCGCCAATTTCCCTGCTATACGATACCCACTCAAAACACGTGGGGCAATTTCTGGAAACCCATTATATGCCGATGTTCAAAGTGCGGCTCAAAGACGGCACGCCCGAACCGCCCACCAGCCCCGATGTGACCACCCTGCGCGAAATTGTATTCCGGCGGGTGCATCCCGACCTGTTCGAGGACGGCGTGGTGGAAACCGCCATCGAAATGACCGGCGGCATCCTGCGCGAACTCATCCGCATCATTCGCGGCTGTTGCGTCTATTGCCACGAATATGAAATCGGCAAAATTTCCCGGCAAATCATCCACATGCAAAAAGGCAAACTCAAAAGCGAATATTACCGCATGCTGGAACATGACGACTATCGCCGGTTGAAGCAGGTCTCGCGCACCAAAAGCCGCGCCGACGTGGATATGCGCCACCTCGAATCGCTGTGCGTGCTCTATTACCCCAACGGCAAAGGCTGGTTCGATGTACATCCGGTGGTCTCGGAACTGCTGACCGAATGGGAAACGGAAAATGGCGCGTAAAACGGATTGCGCGAAATATAAAAGCGAGAGAATGCGCGGGTGAAAAAGTGAGATTCGCAACTTTGAACATTGTACCTGAACCCTTGAACCTGAACCCTGATACCGCCCCACCTATCGCCAGTGAGTATTTGGATATGGATAAAATCACCAATATTTTTGCAGATGAAATACGGTTGATGACCGCCACGCTGAAGATGAGCACGCTCGGCGGGTTGAGTGTGGCGGAATGCGGCAGTGCCGCCCTCCGGCAAGCGTTGTTTGAGCATTTCCGGCAACGGCTGGCGGACGACCAAGTCTATCTTTTCCCCTTTGAAATTGACAACCGGCAGTTGAATCTGGTGAAAAGCCTGGCGGAACTCACCGACCAAGCCCGCTTCAAAAATGTGGAGCTGACCGGCAAATACCGCGCGATGGTCATTTTCGTGCACGGCATCGAAAGCCTCACCGACGATGAGCGCAGCCGTTTCTTCCAACTGCTCAACTTCTTCCGCGACCGCTTCACGATGATTGCCTACCCCATTGTGATTTGGGCGACCCCCGCCCACGTGCGGCAGATGGCGCAATCCGCACCCGATTTCTGGAGCTGGAAAAGCGACCTGTTCATCTTCCCCGCCGATTCGGAGGAATTGGCAGTCAGTTTCGGACCCCGAACCCGCCCGCCGCTGGAGCAATATATCCACGCCCTGCTCACCGATTCAGAATATATTGTGTGGAACGATCTTTATCTGCCCCTGAAAGCCATCCGTTCCGCCGAAGCCGTGCAATCTTCCACCACCCGCGATGATTTTTCCGCGGAAGAGTTGGCGCTGCTGACCGATATTTTCCCCCAACGGGCGACCATCAATCCGCGCACAAAAATCATCCGCCAGGGAGAAGTGGGGCGGCGCTGTTATGTGCTGCTGAAGGGGGAAGTGGAGGTCAGCATCACCGACCCACTGGGCAACACCAGCGCCATCACCCGCTTGAAACCGGGGGCATTCTTCGGCGAAATTGCGCTCATCAAAAACGTACCGCGCACCGCCACCGTGACCGCCATCACCAAATGCGAAATTCTGCCGCTGAACAAGCCGCAACTCCGCGCCGCCGCGCCCAAAATTGCCCCCCTGCTGGCGCTGATGGGCAACGTGGCGGAAAAGCGCGTGGAGACGCTGGCGCACGGCGTCGCTCCGGCGGATATGTCGCCGCTGCGGCGGTTCGCGTCCCAACAGGTGGTCACGCGCCCCATCCCCACCGACGTGTGGACGCTCATCAAAAACGACCCGCGCACGGTCATTTTGGGGGGCGCGGGCATGGGCAAAACCACCGCGCTGCGCTACATCACCCTGCAATTGGCAGACGCCGCCCAACACAATTATGCGGAAAAAGCGCCCGTCGCCGTCCCCATTTTCATCAAATTGAACGCCCTCGGCGCGGAAAGGTCGGTCGAGCGGTTGATTTTGAATCTGCTGCAAGGGTACGGTCTGAGCCGGTTTGAAACGGAAGACGATGTCCGCCGCATGCTGGCGGGGGAACATCCGGCATTTCCGATGGAAAAAATTGTGTTCATCATGGACGGGCTGAATGAAATTCAGGGCGATACCGCCACCCGTCAATTGCTCAACCGGTTCATTCAGGCGCACCGCGAGCGGCATCATTTCATCATGACCTGCCGCGAGCAAGATTATCTGCCCATCCACAGCTTCAAAACGGTGGTGCTTCAGCCGCTCACCCGATATGACATTGAGGCATTTTTGGTGAAATATATGCGGCAGGAACGGGGCAAAAAAGTTGCCCGCGAAATTTTCTCCGACCCGCAGTTGATTGAGCTGGCGCAAACGCCGCTGGCGCTGTACATGTTCACCCGGTTGGCGAAAAAAGCCGAAACTCTGCCCAAAAATCGCGGGCGGATGTTCGAGTTGTTCACCGATAATTTGCTGGAACGGATTGACTCGGAATGGTGGAAAATCTTCGGGCGGTCACGGAGTGAAACGCCGCTGGCGCTGCGCAAGCGCGCGCTGGCGCAATTGGGGCTGTACATGCAGCAGCACCGGCAGTTGACCGTATCGAAGAAACAATGGTTCATCATTATCGCCAAAGAATACGTGAAATTCCACAATATGCCCGATAATGCCATTGACACCATCAAATACAGTACCATCGAAGATATTCACGAGGAAATAAAATTCAGCGGATTAATCGGTTACAGCAGCAACATCGAACAGCACCGGCTGGAATTCGCCCATCACACCTATCAGGAATTTTTCACGGCGCTGGCGCTGAACGCCGACACCCCCGACCTTTCCCCGTACATTGACACCACCGACGCGCTCCAACGTTGGTTCGGCACGCTGGTGATGCTGTTCGGCATTGCCGATAACCGCACGCCGCTATTTTCGCAAATGCTGGGGGATGGCAAAAATTACAATCGCATTTGGCTGGCGGCGCAGTGTCTGGCAAATTCCGGCGCGGAAATCGCCCGCATGACCGACGAATGGGAATCGGCGCTCCCTGCATCGCAGACGTTCCCCATGCTCTTTGCGGTGGGATTGGCGAGCTACCAGATGGGACGCTATCCGGAGGCGCTCACCTACCTGCTACACGCGTCGGAATTCGATGCGGAAAACGCCGAATTGCAATACGAGCTGGGCGCGTTGTACCGCCAGTTGAATCAATATGTCCGCGCCATCGACCATTTGGAGACCGCCATCCAACTGCGCCCCGATTTTGTGGACGCCTTCAACCAGTTGGGGATGGCATACTTCGACCAGCAAAAATACGAAGAAGCATTGACGATTTTCAACGCCATCACCCAACTGGAGCCGACGAATCCATATCACTATTTCAATTTGGGGATTGTCCAGAAAGTGCTCAAAGATTACCAATCGGCGCACAGCACTTTCAAAATCGCCCTGCAATTGAAAGCCGATTATGTGGACGCGAAAACGCAATTCGAGCTGGTTGACCGCGCCATCGCCTCCGGCGTGGTCTCCGTGCTGGAACGCATTCCGATGTTGAGCAAACTGACGCTGGAACAGACCACCCTGCTTTCGCAGCGGTTGCAGGTCTCCACCTTCAATGCGGGCGACATCGTTTTTTCACCGGGCGAACCGGGCGACACTTTCTACATCATCGAATCGGGGGAGGTGGAAGTGCTGGTGTCCGCCGCCGACGACGACGCGCCAACCGTGGTGAAACGGCTCGGCGTGGGCAACTATTTCGGCGAAATGGCGTTACTGCGCTCGGTTCCGCGCACCACCACCGTGCGCTGCGCCACCGAAACCCAACTACTCGGACTGCGCCGCGACGATTTCAACGACATCGTCCGGCGCGAGGGACTCGCCACCCACCAACTGGTGGAAACCTCCGGCTTCCGAATGCTGCAACCCCGCCGCATCCAAAATCACCCCAGCGCGGAAGATTATTACGACCCCGGCTATCTGCACGACATTTTGGCGCGGCAGGATGAGGTCACGGTGGTGATGGGCGACATTCACGGCTCCACTTTCATCACTGATGCGGTGGGTCCCGAATTGATGATTGAATTTCTGGATGAATATCTGCTCCGTATGTCCACCATCATTGTGAATGCGGGGGGCGCGATGGACAAAAGTTTGGGCGACAGCGTGATGGGCGTTTTCGGGAAATATCCGGAACGGCAGGGGGAATCGCTGGTGACGCCGGCGTTGCGCGCGCTGATTGCCGCAACTCAGATGCGGGAAGAATATCTGGCGCTGCGGGAGACATGGCTGTTGAAAAATGAGAAATTCCTGCAAACAGGCATGGGCATCGGCATTGCCACCGGCGAAGTGCGTGTGGGCACGGTCGGCGCGGAAGGGGCGATGGTCGGCGCGGCGGTCAATCTCAGCAATAAATTGAGCAAAATGGCAATCAACGGGCGCGACGAAAGCGAAGTGTACATTGACCAGCGCACCTATGAGCTGCTGGGCAAAAATGTGATGGTGCGCAAACTCGACCCCGATTACGTGCTATCGAAATCCAGCGGCGTGCCGATGGATGCGTTTCTGGTGCTCGACATCGGCAAATTCAACCCGGAATAACCCGGCTCACATCTGTTCGCGGGGGCGATACTGCAACGCCTCCGCCAGATGGGGCGGCTGAATGCTCGCCGCGCCCGCCAAATCGGCGACGGTGCGCGCCAGTTTCAGCACCCGGTGGTATGCCCGCGGGCTGAGGTGCATCTGCTGCACCGCCGTTTTGAGCAACTGCTCGCCGGTGGTATCCAGCGCGCAAAACTGCCGAATCTCGCCGGGTCCCATATCGGCATTGGTTTGCAACGCAGTCCCCGCGAAACGCACCCGCTGAACTTCCCGCGCCGCTTCCACCCGCGTCCGAATGGTCGCGCTCGCCTCCCCCACCCGTTTATCCGACAACTTTTCAAATGGAATACGCGGCACATTCACGTGAATATCAATCCTGTCCATCAGCGGACCGGAAATGCGTTTCTGGTAACGCTGCACCGCCGACATTGAGCAGGTGCAATCTTTTTCGGGGTCGCCGAAATAGCCGCACGGGCAGGGATTCATCGCCCCCACCAGCGTGAAATTCGCGGGATAGGTCAGTGAACCGGCGCTGCGGCTGATGGAGACCAGTTTATCCTCCAACGGCTGGCGCAACATTTCCAGCATACGCTGTCCAAATTCGGGGAGTTCATCCAGAAAAAGCACCCCGCGATGCGCCAGACTGATTTCGCCGGGTTTGGGGAAGCGTCCCCCGCCGATGAGCCCGGCATAGCTGATGGTGTGGTGCGGGGCGCGGAAAGGACGCAGGCGAATGAGCGGTTTATCGCCGGGGAGCAAATCCGCGACGGAATAAATGCGGGTGATGTCCAGCGCTTCATCCAGCGACAACCGAGGCAGAATGCCGGGCATCGCGCGGGCGATGAGCGTTTTGCCGCTGCCGGGAGGTCCCGTCAACAGCATATTGTGCGCGCCCGCCGCCGCCACTTCCGCCGCCCGTTTGACGTGTTCCTGCCCCTTAATTTCCGCAAAATCGACCACGGCGGGCAACTCGCCATCATCCAGCGAACGGTCGGCGGCAAAGGGGGTCATCCGCCCGTGCCCGGAAAGATGGTCAATGACCTGCAGCAGCTTTTCCACCGGATAGACCGTGACGCCGTCAATCAGCGCGGCTTCCGGCGCGTCCACGGCGGGGACGAAAAGTTGGGTGTACCCCAGTTCATGCGCCAGTGATGCCATCGGCAGAATGCCGCTCACGTGGCGCACACTGCCATCCAGCGACTATTCTCCCATAAAAATGGCGTTATCCACATTGCCGAAAATGGTCTCGCTCGCCAGCAAAATGCCCACCGCGATGGGCAAATCGAAGGCGGGACCGGCTTTGCGGATGTCGGCAGGGGCGAGGTTGACGGTGATGCGGGTGCGGGGAAAGGGCAGTCCGGTGTTTTTGATGGCGGCGCGCACCCGCTCGCGGGCTTCCTGCACCGCCGCATCGGGCAGACCGACAATATTAAAGGCGGGCAATCCGTTGGCAATATCAACCTCAACATCAATCAACACGCCGTCCAGTCCAATCACCGAACAGCTATTCACTTTGGCAAGCAACGTTGGAATCCTCCCATAGCGGCAGATTAGTTTTTGGTTTTCAGTTGTCAGTTTTTGGGGAAAGGACAAAAAACCAATGACCAACAACTGAAAAACAACCCCAAACAGCACAATTATATCACCATCCCGAAAATTGATAAACCTTTGTGCAGACGTTTAAAATGTGGTACGATATGGGTGTTGATTTCAATGAATCGAGGATAATATGCCCACAATTTTATGTGTTGATGATGAACCGACACAACTCACCCTGCTCGAATTTGCCTTTCGACGCTCGAAGATGACCGTATTGAAGGCGAATAACGGGCAGGAAGCCGTTGCACAGGCAGATGCACACCATCCCGATATTATTTTGATGGATTTGATGATGCCGGTGATGGATGGCGCGGCAGCCACCGCCGCCATCAAACAGAATCCCGCCACCGCCGACATCCCCATTGTGCTGTTCACGGCATATGAAACGGGTGAAATGGCGGACAAGGCGCTGGCAGCGGGCGCGGTGAAGCTCATTAAAAAAACCACGCCCCCCCGCGACTTGGTTGACCTCATCCAAAAAATGCTCCCGTGACGTATGTCCGCAAAAAAGCTCATCACCACCCTTGCCGCGCCGGTAATCGTATCAGAAATAATTTATTGGGGCGTTTTCACGCGCCTTTTTCCGCTTAAAGACCTCTATAAAATTATACCGCCGGTCGATTACGCCAAACTCACCCGCTATTCCGGCGGGGGGTTGCTGGCGTTTTTTGTGGGGATTGTGGTGCTGTTCGGCGTGTATTTTTGGCTGATGCGCCGGAAACTCCCCGCCGCAACCCCCTATGTTGCCGGAATTTTTGCCGGAACGCTCTTCTTCAGCTATCCCACTATGGCGATTGACCTGTTTGTTTATGCCATTCGCACGCGGGGATGGGCGCTCTACCGGCTCAACCCGCTCGCAACCGCGCCCGCCGCCCTCCCCGCCACCGACCCGTGGCTGAAGCTGGCGGCGGAATGGATTGACGCGCCCTCGCCGTATGGTCCCGTGTGGGAGTTGCTGTCGGTGGGAATGTCGAACATGGTGAACGGCGATTTTCTGGCGCACCTGTTCGCGCTGAAGGCGGTTGCCATCGTCAGTTACGGGGTGAGCATTTGGCTCATCGGCGATATTCTGTCGGTGCTGCGCCCGGAATGGAAAATCGGCGGGCAGATTGCCTTCGCGTGGAATCCGCTGGTGTTGCTGGAAACGGCGCAAAATGCCCACAACGATATAGTAATGGCGGTGCTGCTGCTCGGCACGGTGTGGGCGATGGTGCGCGGCAAAGACCATCTCGCGTTGATTTTGCTGGCGATGAGCGTGCTGGTTAAATTCATCACCGTACTGTTCGCCCCCTTCCTCATCCTCTATCTGGTGCTGAAATTGCCCACCAAATTCCACCGTATCACCGCGACGGCGTGGTACATTCCGGTCTTTCTCATCCCCATTTTCCTGCTGATGTTCCCCCTTTTTCCGGGTTGGGACACTTGGGCGGTGTTGAAAGCGGGCAGCGGCGCGGGGCGGAGTTTGCTGGCGACGGGGGTGCTGGCGCTGGAAGGTTGGCTCGGCACAAATGGCGCGTTTCGAGTCACCCGTTGGGCGCTGTACGGGCTGTGGCTCGCGGCAATGGGCGGCACCGGCTGGCGATTGCGTCACCGGCTGAACCATCCCACCGCCATCCTGACGCTCGGCTGGGCGGCGCTCTTCTGGTACGTGCTGATTGTCGCGCCGGTCTTCCACGGCTGGTATCTGCTGTGGTCGCTGCCGCTGGCGGTGCTCCTCGGCGGGGAAAGCAGAGCCTTCCGCGCCACGCTCACCTTCACCTTC